>NZ_JAALDN010000064.1 GCF_014144855.1 Dietzia maris
CACGCGTCGATCACGGCCAACGCGCCGGGCGTGTCCAGGTCGTCCGCGAGGCGCTCGCGCAGAGCCGTGATCGCGGCCGCCGAGTCCGCACCGGCGCCGCGGGCGACGGCCCGGTTCCACGTGTCGTACCGGAGACGGGCGGCCTCGAGGAGCTCCCCGGACCAGGACCGGTCCACGCGGTAGTGCCCGGCGAACAGGCCGAGCCTGATGAGCGCCGGGTCGACGCCCTCCTCCCGCAGCGCCTGCACGCGCACCAGGTTGCCGAGCGACTTGCTCATCTTCACGCCGTCGAGCCCGATCATCGCGGCGTGGACGTAGAAACGGGCGAAGGGCGCCTCCCCCGTGGCCGCCTCGGCGTGGGCGGCGGAGAACTCGTGGTGGGGGAAGGCCAGGTCGCTGCCGCCACCCTGGATGTCGAACTCCATCCCCAGGCGGTTGCGGGCGATCGCGGAGCACTCGATGTGCCACCCGGGTCGGCCCGCCCCCCAGGGGGAGGGCCAGGACGGTTCGCCGGGACGATTGACACGCCACAGCAGCGCATCCAGCGGGTGTTCCTTGCCGGTTCGGTCAGGGTCGCCACCGCGCTCGGCGAAGGCGACGGCCATCTCGTCGTCGTCGTAGCCCGACTCGTACCCGAACTCCTCGGTCGCGCGGTGGCGGTAGTAGACGTCGGAGTAGCCGTCGACGGCGGGGTCGATGCAGTAGGCGTGACCACGCTCGAGGAGCTCGGCCACCATCTCCACGACCTCGTCGATGGTCTCGGTGGCCGCGACGTAGTCACGCGGCGGGAGGACCCGGAGCGCCTCCATGTCCCCGCGGAACCGATCGGTCTCGCGGTCCCCCAGCTCCTGCCAGTCGACGCCGTCTCGCTCTGCCCGCTCGAACAGCGGGTCGTCGACATCGGTGGTGTTCTGGACGTAGTGAACCTCGTGCCCGGCGTCGAGCAGCTGACGGTAGACGAGGTCGAACGCGAGATAGGTGGCCGCGTGACCGAGATGGGTGGTGTCGTACGGGGTGATCCCGCAGACGTACATGCGTGCGACGGGCCCCGGCGCCACCTCGCGGGCCTCCCCGCCGGCCGTGTCGAACAACCTCAGGGGGGCGCCGTCGCCGGGGACCGAGGGGACGACAGGCGTGGACCACGAGTGCATGCGGCCGAGTCTAGAGACCACGCGGTCAGAAGAGCGGCCAGGGTAAGGGGTAGCCGGGGCCGGGAACGGGGAACACCCGCGTCGCCAGGAGGGCGTCGACGCGATCGGTGAGAGCCTCGACCTCGGCGGAGGAGAGCAGGTCGGACAGGGCCGCGCCGAGGGTGCCGCCCTCTGCCAGGTCGCGCCGGAGACGCTCCAACCCCGCCACGTCGTCGGCGGTGAGGGGTTGACCCGCCCACCCCCACAGGACGGTGCGCACCTTGGGCTCGGTGTGGAAGGACAGGCCGTGGTCGATCGCCCAGACGACCCCCGCGGCGTCGACGAGGACGTGTCCGCCCTTGCGGTCGGCGTTGTTGACCACGTGGTCGAACACCGCGATCCGGCGCAGCCGGTCGTCGGTGCCGTGGGCGACCACCACGTCCTCTCCCCGCGCGCCCTCCCCCCGAAGCACGACTGCCCGACCGCCCGGGACGGCGTCGGCGGGGTGGACGTCGATCGGGTCGTGCCCGGAGCGTTGCTCGCGATCGACCTCCTCGATCCAGCGCTGGGCCATCCCCGGCCCTCCCGGGCCGTGCGCGGACACGGTCTGTGGCACGAGGTCCCAGCCCAACGCCTCGGAGACCGCGTGTGCGGCGATCTCCCGCGCGGCGAGGCTGCCGTCGGGGAAGTCCATCAGCGGCCGCTCGCCCGCCGACGGTTTGTAGACCCAGCTGTCCCCGTGGGCGTCCACACAGTGGTAGACCGCGTTGCTGCCGGACGGGATCCGGTACAGCACGGTGAGTTCGGGGCTGACCGGGCGGTCGGTCACGGGTCGATGAGGTCGGTGAGCGTCTCACCGGACCGCGGGAGATAACCGTTGAGGCGGACGCACAGGTGACCGGTGGTGTCGATCGGTTCGCCGCACAGCGGGCACGGGGCACGCCCGGCGGAGACGACCTTCTCGCTGCGGAGCACGAACTGCCGGGCGCGCTGTGGGGTGAGGAAGACACGCAGCGCGTCCGGCGCGTCCTCGGCGTCCGACAGCACCACCGACTCGTCTGTGGCGGACGGGTCCATCGCCAACAACTCCACCACGATCTTGGAGTGCTCCCCGTCCCAGCCGAGCCCCATGGTGCCCACCTGGAACTCGGCGTCGACCGGCATCTCGAGCGGGTCGAGATCATCCACGACGCCGCCGGCGGGCGGGATCGGGACGTCGGACTTGTCGGCGATCTCGTCGAGCAGGTCGCCCATCCTCTCGGACAGGATCTGGGCCTGCTGCTTCTCGCACCGCACTGATATGGTCCGGCCCGCCTCGGTGGCCTGGACGAAGAAGACGCGCTCGCCCGGCTGACCGACCGTGCCCACCACGAACCGGGTCGGGTCGCGGAACTCGTGCACTGCCCTGCTCATGCGGGTGGTCTCCTCGTGGGGTGGATGGTGGTGCGGATCATCAGGCTACGTTCCCGCCGGGGACGGCGTCCGAGCTGGCGTGCCCCGCCGTGGCGTCGCCGACCCGGCCGGCCGGGTCCCCGCGGAGACCCGCCAGGTCGCCGCCGGTGTCGTTGACCCGGAGCACGAACGGGCGGTGTGGCGTGTACCGCACCACGGACACCGATGCGGGTTCCACCACGATCCGCTGGAACTGGTCCAGGTGCATCCCGTAGGCGTCCGCGATCACCGCCTTGATGACGTCGCCGTGGCTACACGCCACCCACAGCACGTCGCGATCCGCCTCGTCCGCCAGGCGCTGATCGTGGCGACGGATGGCGGTCACCGCCCGACCGGCCATCCCGGCCAGGGACTCTCCGTCCGGGAAGACCGCCGACGAGGGGTGCTGCTGGACCACCGACCACAGGTGCTCGGAGGCGAGGTCCTTGAGCGGCCGGCCCGTCCACGAGCCGTAGTCGACCTCGACCAGCCCCTCGTCGACCAGCGGCTCCACGCCCAGCGACCGCGCTAGGGGTTCGACCGTCTGACGGCACCGCATGAGGGGCGACCGGACGACCGCCTCGACGGGCAGTTCCCCGAGCCGACGGCCGAGTTCCGCGGCCTGGGCGTGGCCGGTGTCGTCGAGGCCGACCCCCGGTGTACGGCCTGCCAACGTGAGGGCGGTGTTGGCGGTGGATCGGCCGTGCCGGAGCAGGATGACGGTCATACGGGAAGATTACCGACGGCCCGCCGGGTCGGTCACCGGCCGGGCGGCGGCCCCGGTCAGGTCGCGGGGATCGTGCCGGTGCCGAGCAGGATCATCACCAGGGCGCCGAGGAGGATGCGGTACCCGGCGAACCAGGCGAGCGAGTGGTTCTGCACGAACCTCAAAAGCCAGGCGATGGCCGCGTACCCGATGACGAACGCGATCGCCGACCCCACGAGGAGCTGGAATCCGCTCGCCGACTGCCCCACCGACGGTTCGAACGCGTCGGGGAGGCTGAACAGGCCCGAGGCGAGGACTGCGGGGATGGCCAGCAGGAACGAGAACCGCGCCGCGGCCTCGCGCGACATGTTGAGGAACAGGCCGGCGGAGATCGTGCCCCCGGAGCGGCTCACGCCCGGGATGAGCGCCAGACACTGGGCCAGCCCCATGACGATCGCGTCCTTCATCGTCAGACCCTCGAGCGATTTGGCGTCGACGGGGCGGTCCTGCCGGCCGAACCTCTCGGCGAGCAGGAACACGAAGGAGAAGACGATGAGCACGATGGCGGTGATCCAGAGATTCCGCGCGGCGTCACGGATGAAGTCCTTGCCGACGAAACCGATGAGCGCGATCGGAACCGAGCCGACGATGACGAACCACCCCAGGCGGTAATCCGGGTCGGCGCGGTGCTCGGAGTCGAACACGCCCCGGAACCAGGCGACGAGGATGCGCACGATGTCCTTGAAGAAGAACACCAGCACCGCGGCCTCGGTGCCCAGCTGGACCACGGCGGTGAAGGACGCGCCTGCGTCCTCGCCGAAGAACCAGGTGGAGAAGATCCGTAGGTGGCCGGACGACGACACCGGCAGGAACTCGGTGAGGCCCTGGAGCACCGAGAGCACGACGACCTGGAGCCAGGACATCCCTTCCGCGGTGGGCGCGGCGAGGACCGATGTGTTCACGTGCGCTGTTTCCTCTCGGGTTCCGGCGGATCGGACGCGGATCGCGTCACCGCACCCAGCGAGAGTAGTCGCCCGGACCTGGACGGTGCCCGAGCACCCGCGTGGTGGACAATGGCGGGCAGTCGAAAGGAACACCGTGCACCGACGTGTCCTCCACCGTTCCGGCATGCCCGCCGCCCTCCTCGCCCTGGCGATCGCACTGACCGCCTGCTCCTCGCCCACCGCGGAGCTCGAGGAGCAGAACAGAATCGCCCAGGGCAACGCCTCCCCCGCGGAGTCGCCGCAGGTCTCCGACCCCGCCGGGGGTGACGTGATCCCGGTTCCCGGCTCGGTCCGCTCCCTCGTCGCGGTGGGTGACCGGGTCATCGCCCGGGTCGACGACCCGCCGTCGCTGGAGATCGGTCGAATCGACGGCACCCGCTGGGTGGAGGAGGACTCCGTGCCGCTGCCCCCGGGTGCCGGCGATGCCTCGGCCGCGCACGACGGCACGGTGCTGGTCCCCCACTCCGACGGCGTCGTCCTGGTGTCGGCCACCGGGCAGGTCCGTGAGATCACCGGGCTGGGCCCGGTCACCGCGGCCGCGCTGACCACGGACGGTCGACTACTGACCGGCACCCCGGAGGGCGAGATCGTCGTGCGCGACGCCGACGGTGCCGAGCAGCGTCGCATCGGCGGGCTGACCGCCGTGGACCGGATCAGCGTCGCCCGGGACGGCTCGGTGACGGCCCTGAGCCGCCCCGACACCGTCATCGCCAGCATCGACCTCGACTCGGACAACGCCGGGCCGCTCCTGCGTGCCGGCAAGGGGGCGGGTCAGCTCGACGAGTTCGGCGAGCGTTCCGTGGTGGCCAGCGACACGGTCGGCGGGACCCTGCTGGTGTACTCGACCTCGCCCGTCCGGCTGCATCAGCAGTTCCCCGTCGCCGCGGCCCCGTGGGCGGTGGCGGAGGACACGTCCAGAGGACTCGTCTGGGTCACCTCCACGGGGACGAACACCGTCCAGGCGTACGATCTCGGCGACGGCGTCGGTATCCAGCGCGCGGACATCCCGACGGTGCGCCAGCCCGACTCGCTGGCGGTCACCGACTCGGGGACGGTGGTGGTCGGTTCCGCGGATGGGGCGGGCCTGCACCTCATCCGACCGACCCTCACCGAGCCGGCGAGCTGATCGCCCAGAAGACCCACGTCCCGCCCGGGGACGTTCACCGAGGAGGACCGTGTACGCACTGCTCAAGAAGGTGCTGTTCCGCTTTCCCGCGGAGCGGATCCACCACCTGGTGTTCGGCCTGCTCAAGCTCCTGACCCTGGTGCCCCCGCTCGGTGCCGTGGCTCGCCGGATCCTGGGTGTGCGGGACCCCGTGCTCGCCCAGGAGGTGCTCGGTCGTACCTTCCCCGGCCCGCTCGGGTTGGCGGCCGGGTTCGACAAGAACGCCGCCGCCGTGGACTCGTGGGGCGCGATCGGCTTCGGGTTCAGCGAGGTGGGCACCGTGACCGCCTCTCCCCAACCGGGCAATCCCACCCCACGCCTGTTCCGGCTCGTCGAGGACCGGGCGATCCTCAACCGGATGGGGTTCAACAACCACGGGGCCGGTAACGCGGCCAACAACCTCCGTCGGCGCCGCAGCAGTGACCCGGTGGGTATCAACATCGGCAAGACCAAGGTGGTCCCTGCGGAGGACGCGGTCCGCGACTACGTTGCCTCGGCGACGATGCTCACGGGTCTCGCCGACTACCTCGTCGTCAACGTCAGCTCCCCCAACACCCCGGGACTACGGGATCTGCAGGCCGTCGAATCGCTCCGGCCCATCCTCGCGGCGGTGCGGGACGTGGCCACGATCCCCGTCCTGGTGAAGATCGCGCCCGACCTGGACGACGCGGACATCGACGCGGTGACGGACCTCGTGCTGGAACTGGGGCTGGCGGGCATCGTCGCCACCAACACCACCATTTCGCGTGACGGACTGCGGACCCCCGCCGCGGCGGTCGAGGCACTGGGCGCCGGGGGCATCTCCGGCGCGCCGGTCGCCGCCCGGTCGCGGGAGGTCCTCTCGCGGATCCACGGACGCGCAGGCGGCCGCATCGTCATCATCTCCGTCGGTGGCATCGAGACGCCCGAGGACGTCTGGGACCGCATCACCCACGGCGCGAACCTCGTCCAGACCTACACCGGGTTCATCTTCACCGGACCCACGCTCCTGCGCGGCACCAACCGGTTGGTGGCCAAGCGCCTCCGCCAGGGCGGGTTCGGGTCCCTGGCGGAGGCCGTCGGCTCGGCGGTGCGCTGAGCGCTACTGAGCGCTACTGCTCGAAGATCCCCGTCACCGTGCCGCGGGCCAGGCCCTGGCCGAACAGGTTGAACCCGACGAACGCGCACGAGGCGTCGTCACCGAGCTCGATCTCGTCGCCCACCGCGTGGACGGCGAGGATGTAGCGGTGCGGCCCGTGGCCCGCCGGCGGGGCCGCGCCCACGAAGCCCTTGAAGCCGGCGTCGTTGCGGACCACGACCGCGCCCTCGGGGAGGCCCGAGGTGTCGTCGCCCGTGCACGCGCCCTCGGGCAGTGAGGTCACCTCTGCCGGGATGTTGGCCACCGACCAGTGCCAGAAGCCCGACGCGGTGGGGGCGTCCGGGTCGAAGACGGTGACCACGTAGGTCCTCGTACCCTCCGGACCCGCGCTCCAGCTCACCTGTGGCGACCTGTCCTCGCCGCCCTCGACACCCATCTTCCCGCCGAGCTGCGCGGCCGACAGGGTGGCACCCTCGGTGAACGACTCGCTCGTCACCTCGAGGGCCGGTAGATCCGGGAGTGCGGCGTAGGGGTCGGGCACACGGAAGTCGGTCATCGTCATCCTCCTGCGATCGTGGCGGTGTGGAGTGGTCCTCCATCCGGTCACGTCCCTGTCTACCAGCCCTGTCTACCAGCGATGACCCGGCGGTGGGAGCCGCGGCGGGACCCCGATTTGGTCCACGGTTCGGGCATCGGCTAATGTCATTCCTCGCACGACCAAGCCGGACACGAGCCGGTGGAGGTCACCAGTGTGCGAGCGCGAGTGGCGGAATGGCAGACGCGCTAGCTTGAGGTGCTAGTGTCCTATTAACGGACGTGGGGGTTCAAGTCCCCCCTCGCGCACACTGTGTCGAGACAGTAGAAGTGGCCCCGGATCCGTGAGGATCCGGGGCCCACTTGTTTCTGGGTGAGTTTTGCTGGGGAGGTCGCCCGATGGCCCGCACACCCCGCACACCGCCCCCCGCTCAGCAGCAGCTCATCGACCGCCTGCGCGAACTCCTCGTCGATGAGCCGGTGACCCGCGAGGTGTCGATGTTCGGCGGCCACTGCGTCATGGTGTCCGAGAGGATCGCGGTCAGCGCCGGACGGGACGGGTCACTGCTCGTGAGGGTCTCCCCCGACCGGCACGATGAGCTCATGGCCCTGCCCGGCGCGATCCGGGCCGAGATGGGCGCCGGGCGGGACATGGGGCCCGGGTGGATCACCGTGGAGCCGTCGTCGATCGCGACGGACGATCAGCTGGCCGGGTGGCTCGCGCCGGCCCCGGAGTACAACCGTTCGGTCACCGGCGGGACGCCGTGAGGGCGAGCGCCGGCCGACCGGGCGATGCGGCGGGACGGGCCCTGGCAGCTGCC
>NZ_JAALDN010000065.1 GCF_014144855.1 Dietzia maris
GCGGGGTCGAGGTCGGCCCACGGCACCGAGGTCGGCCGGTCGGGAACCGGCGGCGAGAGAGCGCTGGCGAGTCGGTGCAGGGCGGCCGCCCGCGCAGGGTCCCGGTGGGAGTCGACGGGGCCGCCGGATCGTGCCGGGGTCTCGGTTCGCATGGCGCGAGGCTAGCCCGGCACATCCTCCGCGGTGGCCCCGATCGCGGCCGTCAGTCCGCCGGCTGTGGAGAGGGGGGAAGGATGGGGAATTCGGTGTCGACCAGGTCCGTCACCGAGACGCCCACTGTTCCCGGCCCCAGGTGCCAGGCGAGGACCTCGTCGAATTCGACGATCATGACCCGCTCCGGAAACTGGGTCTCCTTGCGGATCTCGGTGGCCATCTCCTCGGCCCGCTCGCGCGCCTGCTGGTGGTGGACCACCACCAGCACGTCACCGCGCGCCACGTCGTCGCGCAGCAGGGACCGCAGCCGCGCATGCGCCTTGGTGGTGGTGCGGGCCTTGGCCGCCAGGTCCACCGATCCATTGCGCAACACGATCACCGGGCGCATGGCCAGGGCACTACCGAAGAGCGCGGCGAGCGCACTGATCCGGCCGCCTCTGCGCAGGTTCTCGAGTGACTCCAGTGCGGCGTACGTCGAGGCGCCCCGGCAGAGCCGCTCGGCGAGTTCGTAGGTCGCGGACAGGCCGAGCCCGTTCCCCGCCGCCCACGCGCACTGCGCGACGGCGGCCCCGAACGCCATGCCCGCTCCGCGGGAGTCCGAGACCAGGACCCGGCCCCCGAACCTGGTCGCGGCATCGGCCGCCGACTGCCACGTTCGCGAGAGCTCGCGGGACAGGTGCACCGACACCACGCCGGTGCAGTCGGGATCCGCGAGCAGTTCTCCGTAGATCTCCGCCAGTTCGTCGGGCGTGACCGCGGCCGTGGACACCGCGCGGTCGTTCTCCTCCACGACGTGCAGACCCACCACCGTGATGCCGAACCCGCGGACCCACTCGGCCGGCAGGTCGGCACTCGAGTCGGTGACCAGGCGGATCGTCATGACGAGCCCACCGGAGGCGTGATGCCGGCGTTCCACTGGTCCAGGCGCCACAGAACACCTCGGGCGGCCTCGGTGGTGGGGCCGACCTCGGACTCGGGAGGCTGCGCGGCCGTGCCCTCGGGGCGGACGTGCGCCGACAGCTGCACCCAGCACGTGTTGCCCAGTCCGTTGAACACCGAGTACTGCTCCACCGGCAGCTCGAGCAGCGACGCGGTCAGGGCCGCGATCGCGCCGCCGTGGGCGACGATCACGGCGGGGTGCTCGCTCCAATCCGGCGACGACTCGACCAGCTCGTCGACGACCTCTCGGGTCCGCCGCGCCACGTCCAGACGGCTCTCGCCCTCCGGCGGGGACCACCGCGGGCTGCTGCGCCACCGGACCCGGGCGTCGGGCCACTGCCCGTCGACCTCCGAGTGGCTCATGCCCTGCCACGTGCCCAGGTGCGTCTCCCGCAGCCGCGGGTCGGTGCGGACGTCCAATCCCACCTCGGTGGCCAACGCCTTCGCCGTCTCGTGCGCCCGCTGCAGGTCCGAGGACAGGATCGTCCACGGGCGCCGCGGCGCCAGCACACGGCCGACGGCGTGGGCCTGCCGCACACCCAGCTCACTGAGCTCGGTGTCCAGCTGTCCCTGCATCCGCAACGAGGCGTTGTAGTGCGTCTGGCCGTGACGCAGGAGGATGAGACGTCGGGTCACCGGGTGGTTCAGAGCTCCTGATCCCGCTGTGGCTCCTCCGGCGCGAGCGAGTCGTCGGCGTTGCCGGCGTCGTCAGCGGACCGTCGCGACGTCTCGACGCCCTCGATCTCGACGACCGGGCAGTCCTTCCACAGGCGGTCGAGCGAGTAGTAGTCACGCTCGTCGACGTGCTGGATGTGCACGACCAGCTCATTGTAGTCGAGCAGTGCCCACCGCCCCTCACGGGTGCCCTCTCGACGCAGCGGCTTGTGGCCGGCCTCGCGCAGCTTGTCCTCGATCTCGTCGACGACGGAGTTGACCTGCCGCTCCGTGTCGGCGGACGCCAGGACGAAACAGTCGGTGATGATGAGCTGGCCGGAGACGTCGATGACGACGATGTCGGTCGCCAGTTTGTCGTCGGCGGCGCGGGCCGCGATGGCGGCCATCTCAAGGGCCTCGGGGCTTGCGGTCACTGGGAATTCTCCTCGGGGTGGGGATCGGTGGGGACGGGCACCCGGTGTACCGGGGCCGTCGCTGCGAGGGTGCCGTCCAGGCGGGTCGAGCCCTCGGGTCGGTAGAGATTGCGTTTCGCGATGTACTGCACGACACCGTCCGGCACGAGATACCACACGGGCGCGTCCTCGGCCGCCCGGCGGCGGCACTCCGTGGACGAGATGGCCAGCGCGGGGATCTCGAGCAGGTAGACACGCCCGTCCCTGATCTCGGCGAGGTGCGTGTCGGACAGTTCGAACCCGGGCCGGGAGACCCCGACGAACGTGGCGAAGTCGAACATCTCCTCCCACCCGCGCCATGTGAGGATCTTCTCCAGCGCGTCGGCGCCCGTGATGAAGTACAGATCGGTGTCCGGGTGTTGGCGCAGCAGGTCCTTGAGCGTGTCGAGCGTGTAGGTCGGTCCGTCCCGGTCGATATCGACGCGGCTGACCGAGAAGCGCGGGTTGGAGGCCGTGGCGATGACCGTCATCAGATAGCGGTCCTCGGCCGGTGACACCGCCCGGCCCCGTTTCTGCCACGGCTCGCCGGTGGGGACGAACACCACGTCGTCGAGACCGAACCGGTGGGCGACCTCGCTGGCCGCGACGAGGTGACCGTGATGGATGGGGTCGAAGGTCCCGCCCATCACTCCGATACGGCGTCGAGCGCCGTCGGAGGTCCCCGTCGTGGTCATGGTCGGTGAGTCTATCGGTCGGGGGTGACGCCCAGTCGTCTGCCGCGCCCCGCCGCCGCGATCGCTCACACGGGAAGCAGGCTCGCGACGACCGTCGTGAGCTGTTCGACGTTGCGGCACTCGTGCATGGGCACGTACTGGGAGTACAGCCTGGCCGCCGAATCGCCGGTCCCCCACTGCCGCTTGGGCTCCGGGTTGAGCCAGTGGGTGTGTCCCACCCGCTCGCTGACGAACTCGAGTGCCTCGACGGACGGATCCCGGTAATTGTTGCGGCCGTCTCCCAGGATGAGCAGCGACCCCGTCCTGGTCAGGGTGTGGGCGTACCGGTCCGCGAAGCCCGCCAGCGCGTGGCCGTAGTCAGAGTGACCGTCATAGGTGACGATCTCGGCCTCGCGGACCATCCGGCTCATCGCGGATCCGAGGTCCGACCCGGTCTCGAAGAACGAGGTCACCTCGTCGGTGGTGTCGACGAACGCGAACACCCGTACCCGGGAGAACTGCTCCCGGAGCGAGTGCACCAGCTGGAGGGTGAAGTGGCTGAACCCGGCCACCGAGCCGGACACGTCGCACAACACGACCAGCTCCGGACGGGCCGGGCGGGGCTTGCGCAGCACCAGTTCCACGGGCACGCCGCCGGTGGACATGGACCGGCGCATGGTCTTGCGCATGTCGATCGCACCGTGCCGGTGACGACGCCGGCGGGCCGCCAGCCGGCTGCCCAGCTGCCTGGCCAGCGGACCCACCCTGCGGCGCAGTGCCTGCAGGTCCTGGTCGTTGGCCCGCAGGAAGTCGACCTGTTCGGCCGCGGGCCCCACCGCGTACTGTGCGACGCGGTCGCGGCCCACGGTCTCGGCGGTGCGGCGGCGGGTCTCGTCGGCGACCTCCCGCAGGAAGCCGCGGACCAGGTCGGCGGACGCATTGGCGGCCGCGGTCTTCTCGGCGTGCCGCTGGGAACCGTCCGGGTCGAAGGGGTCGGCGCCGAGCAGCCCGTCCAGGATCCGCTGCATGATCGAGTTGGTGTCGAGCGGGCTCAGTGCCTGGTAGGCGGAGTAGCGCGGCCCGTTCACCGAGTCGTACGAGCCCAGCTGCTCGACAAGGAGTTCCGCCAACGCCCGGGCCTTGGCCCGCGACTCCTCGGTGTCCTCGAGCAGGAGCGATGCGATGAGTTCGTTCAGGGCGTCCGGATCCACCTTGCCGTCGTCGTCGGTCGGGATCTCCACCTCGAGCGTCACCGCGTCGCCCGCGGTGTGGGACCCCACGGCGGCCGGGAACCACAGGTCGAAGAGCTGGTCGAACACCCCACGGTGCGTGGACTTGTGCAGGATCGTCGAGGCCAGCGCCTCGCGCAGCGCGGCGCGGTCGAGCAGGTCGACGTGCACCATCGCCGCGGCGGCGTCCACGGCCTCGCTCGGACCGACGGGGATGCCCTTGCGGCGCAGTGCGTCGACGAAATCGACGAGGTGGCCGGACATCCCACCCGGGGCCCTCTCGGTCATTCGACCCACCTCCCTGTCCCCCACGGCCCTAGTTGAGCCGGAGCTCGGCGGCCGCGCGCAGCTGGTCGGACTGGTGCTTGAGCACCACGCCGAGCGTCTGCAGGACGACCTCGTCGTCGATGGTGTCCAGGCCCAGCGCCACGAGGGTGCGACCCCAGTCGATCGTCTCCGACACGCTCGGCACCTTCTTCAGCGCCATCGCGCGCAGGACGCCCACCACGCGTACGAGCTGCTCGGCCAACCGGTCGTCGAGTTCCGGCACCCGGGAGGCGAGGATCTTGCGCTCCAGCTCGGGCGTCGGGAAGTCGAGGTGCAGGTAGAGGCAACGTCGCTTGAGCGCCTCGGACAGCTCGCGGGCCGCGTTGGAGGTGAGCACCACGAACGGGCGTCGGGTGGCCTCTATGGTCCCGAGTTCGGGGATGGTCACCGCGAAGTCGCTGAGGACCTCCAGCAGAAGCCCCTCGATCTCGATGTCGGCCTTGTCCACCTCGTCGACGAGCAGGACGGTGGGCTCGCTGCGCCGGATGGCGGTAAGCAACGGGCGGGACAGCAGGAACTCCTCGGCGAACACGTCGTCGCGCGTGGAGTCCCACCCCTCGCCCTGCCCGGCCTGGATCCGCAGGATCTGCTTGGCGTGGTTCCACTCGTAGAGCGCACGGGCCTCGTCCACGCCCTCGTAGCACTGCAGGCGGATGAGTTCGGCCTCCGTGGCGGCGGCGACGGCCTTCGACAGCTCCGTCTTGCCGACACCGGCCGGGCCCTCGATGAGCAGCGGCTTGCCCAGCCGGTCGGCGAGGTAGACCACCGTCGCGGTCGATCGGTCGGCCAGGTACCCCTGTCCACCGAGGGCCTCGATGACGTGGTCGATGCTCTCGAATGCGGGTCGCTGGGCGGTGCGGGCTCGGTCCATCGGGTGGGTCCTTGTCGGTTCGGGGTCGTCGGTGGCGGGCCGGCGGGTGGCCCGGGCGCGAGTGCCTCTACGGCCGCACGTGCCCCTTGCCGTGGGCGATCCACTTCGTGCTGGTCAGTTCCTCGAGCCCCATGGGGCCGCGGGCGTGGAGTTTCTGGGTGGAGATACCGATCTCGGCGCCGAAGCCGAACATCTCCCCGTCCGTCCAGGCGGTGGAGGCGTTGACCATCACCGCCGCCGCGTCGACGCGGGCGCAGAACCGGTCGGCCACGTCGATGCTGCGGGTGGAGATGGCCTCGGTGTGTCCGGAGGACCAGCGGTCGATGTGCTCGATCGCCTCGTCCACCCCGTCGACCACCTTGAGCGCGATGTCCATGCTGAGGTACTCCTCGCCCCAGTCGACGTCGTCGGCGGGGACGAGGCCCTCACGGTCGCCGTGGACGGTGACGCCGGCCGATTTCAACGCCCCCACGACGCGGTCCACGGCCGCGTCGCCGAGTGCGGAGTCAAGCAGCACCGTCTCGGTGGCGTTGCAGACGCTGCAGCGGCGGGTCTTCCCGTTGAGCAGCAGGCTGATGGCCTCGTCGAGGTCCGCGTCTCCGTGGATGTAGAGGTGGCAGTTGCCGGTGCCGGTCTCGATGGCCGGCACCTTGGCGTTCTCCACCACGGTCTGGATCAACCCCGCGCCACCGCGGGGGATGACGACGTCGACCAGGCCGCGCGCCTGAATGAGGTGCGTGACCGACGACCGGTCCTCGGACGGCATCAGCTGCGCCGCGTCCACGGGCAGTCCGTGCTCGGTGAGGACCCCTCGCAGCACCTCGACCAGCGCCTCGTTGGAGTTGCGGGCCGAGCGCGACCCCCGCAGCAGTGCTGCGTTGCCCGACTTGAAGGCGAGCCCGAACGCGTCGACGGTGACATTGGGGCGCCCCTCGTAGATCATCCCGACCACACCGAGCGGGACCCGGACCTGTCGCAACTGCAATCCGTTGGGGCGCGTCGAGCCACGCGTGACGGTGCCGACAGGGTCCGCCAGACCGGCCACCTGGCGCAGGCCGTCGGCGATGCCCTCGATCCGCTCGGCGGTGAGCCGCAGCCGGTCGAGCATGGCCTCGCCCATCCCGGCCTCGGACTGCTCGGCGAGGTCCCGGGCGTTGGCCTCGAGGATCGTCGACTCCGCCACCACGAGGGCGTCGGCGGCGGCCTGCAGCAGTGCGTTCTTGCGGTCCGCGGTGAGCAGGGTCAGCTCGCGCGAGGCGGACCGGGCCCGGCGGGCG
>NZ_JAALDN010000066.1 GCF_014144855.1 Dietzia maris
GCGGGCGTGGACGCGACCGTCGGTGCCCCCGGCGCCGCCGGGGCGCTCCGGTCCCGCGGCGTGCAGTCCCCCAGGTGCTTCTGCGCCATCCACGCCGGGGCGCCCCGGGCGATCGCCTCGTCCGGACACGTCCCCAGGTAGATCGATATCCTCCCGACCCTGCGCCACCTGCCGTCCGAATACGCGACCCAGTAGGGGTCGCCCGACACCGGGCTGGCCATGACCGCCCACCCGGAGCCGCAGTCGATGATCCGCGCGCCACTGTTCGGGAAGAGCAGGTCGGAGTTGATCACCCCGGCATCGCACTCCGGCCCCGATACCTCGAGCACTCCGGTGACCTCCGGCGCGGACGAGCGCGGCATGAGCCGCGACATGCGGGGCGACGAGGGCGAGGTCGCAGGGGAGGACGTCGTGGCGTCGGTGGCCACCGGTTCCGAGCGCTGGTCTCCGAGTCTGACGATAGCCACCACGCCGAACGCCACGACGAGCACGGCGGCGAGCGCCGCGGCGGCAGCGATCAGCGTTCTCGAGGCGGCGAACTTGGGCAGTCCAGTCATCGCGCGTCTCCTGCACGTTCGGAGCCACACATTGTGAGGTCGTCTTTACTATATAAACGACGTCAAGAGTGTCAACTGATTTCACCCGCCCCACCTGCGCGGCCGCTGCCTCGCAACCCCGAGAAAAGCCGGACGATCCCCGGTGGCGGGCGTTCCTCGTCGTCGTCGCCCCTCTCCTCGGTACGGTGAGCCCGCGCCCATCTTCGCGCCCACCCCCGCACCCATCCCCTCGCCCCACAGGAGGTCCCGTGACCGGTCAGGACGCCCCCACCCACGTGTTCGACGAGGCGGTCGCGCTGGAGCCGATCGGCGAGAACCTCTTCCGCGGCCGCACCCACGCCGCGTGGGCCAACATGGTCGGGCCGTTCGGCGGCATCACCGCGGCCACCATGCTGGGCGCGATCCTGCAGCACCCCGAGAAGCACGGCGACCCGCTCGCGCTGACCCTCAACTACGCCGGGCCGGTCGCCGAGGGCGAGTTCGAGATCGAGGCCCGCCCCGCCCGCACCAACCGCTCCAACCAGCACTGGTGGGTGGAGATGCGCCAGGGCGACGAGGTCGTCACCACCGCCACCGCGATCACCGGCCTGCGCCGCGAGACGTGGTCGGAGACCGAGACCGCCCCGCCGGCCGTCCCCGCGCCGGAGGAGCTCACCGCCGCCACGTCGGACCGCGGGGTGCGGTGGGTGGACAACTACGACATGCGGTTCGTCACCGGTGGGTGGGACGACGTGGCCTCCGGTGAGGAGCAACCGGAGTCGACGACGACGATGTGGATCCGCGACGTCCAGCCCCGCGGACTCGACCATCTCGCACTGGCGTCCCTGTGTGATTCGTTCTTCCCGAGGTCGTTCCTCCGGCTCGGTCGGCCGGTCCCGGCGGGCACGGTGACGTTGACGATCCACTTCCTGGCCACCGCCGACGAGATCGCCGCCCAGGGCACGGACTTCCTGCTCGGCAGCGTGCACTCGCACCGGTTCCACGGCAACTACCACGACGAGGCCGCGCGCCTGTGGAGCCGCGACGGCACGCTGCTCGCCACGGGCACGCAGCTTATGTATTTCAAGAACTGAGCATCTCAAGAACTAGAGGGGAGCACCCATGTCCTCGACCCGACACCGCAGTACCCACGTGGTCCTCAACCAGGCGCCGCCCCGCGTGGACGTGGACGAGTACGCCCTCAACCCGGCACTGCAGGAGGCCGTCGCGGTGTTCTCGCCGCACGCCCGCGTCGAGAGGTTCCACGAGATCGGCCGCCACGTGGGCACCGAGCAGTACCAACACGACGCGGAGCTGGCCAACACCCTCACGCCGGTGCACCGCGCGCACGACCGGTGGGGCAACCGGGTCGACGAGATCGAGTTCCACCCCGCCTACCACCGGATCATGGAGTACTCGGTGTCCCGCGGGCTGCACACCTCGGCGTGGGCCGACCCGGGGCCGGGGGCGAACGTCGAGCGGGCCGTGGGGTTCATGCTGGTGTCGCAGATCGAGGCCGGCCACGGGTGCCCGCTGTCGATGACGCACGCGGTGGTCCCGTCGCTGCGGTTGAGCCCCGAGCTGGCCGCCGAGTGGGAGCCGGCGCTGCTGTCGACGGTGTACGACCCTGAGCTGCGCGACCCCGCCACCAAGTCGGGCGTGCTGTTCGGGATGGCCATGACCGAGAAGCAAGGCGGCTCGGACGTCCGCGCCAACACCACCACCGCCGAGCCCGTCGGTGACGGTGACTGCCACGTCCTGCGCGGGCACAAGTGGTTCTGCTCGGCCCCGCAGTCGGACGCGTTCCTCGTCCTGGCGCAGGCGCCGGCCGGCCTGAGCTGCTTCCTCGTCCCGCGGGTCCTGCCCGGCGGCGAGCAGAACCCGTTCCTCGTGCAGCGTCTCAAGGACAAGCTGGGCAACAAGTCCAACGCGTCCTCGGAGGTGGAGTTCGACGGCACGCTCGGCTGGATGGTCGGCGAACCCGGCCGCGGGGTGCGCACGATCATCGAGATGGTCGGCCGGACCCGCCTGGACTGCGTGCTCGGCGCGGCGGCGGGCATGCGCCAGGGCGTGGCCGAGGCGGCGTGGCACGCCCGGCACCGGG
>NZ_JAALDN010000067.1 GCF_014144855.1 Dietzia maris
GCCGACGGCGTGGCCCACCGCGACGGCCCGCCCGAGCCGCGCCGCGGGGTTGTCGCGCAGGGCGAGTAGCTCGTCGTACCACTCGACGATCTGGACCCAGTCGGTCTCGGCGGTGCGCGCGGCGTCGGCGTGCAGAGCGGCGATCGCGGCCTGCGCCTGGTACTCCCCCAGCTGGTCGCGTGCGAGCGCTGCCTGCAGGATCGCGACACCTTCCGCGATCGCTCGCGCGTCCCATCGGGTGCGGTCCTGCTCGGCGAGGGGGATGAGCTCGTCGTCGTCGTCGCCGCCGTCGTTGCTGTCACGGCCGGCCCCGCCGCTCCTGAACCGCGCGGCGCGGCGCGCGTGGTGCAGCAGCATCAACGCGAGCAGGCCCCGCACCTCGGGGTGGTCGATCGACGCCGACAGCTGCCGGGTCAGGCGCAGGGCCTCCTCGGCGAGGTCGACCTCGCCGGTGTAGCCCTCGTTGAACACCAGGTACAACACCCGCAGGACAGTGGCCACCTCGCCGGGCCGGTCGAGGCGCTCGCCGGCGAGGGTGCGCTTGGCGCGGCTGATCCGCTGCGCCATGGTCGCCTCCGGCACGAGGAACGCCCGCGCGATCTGGCGGGTGGTCAGCCCACCCACCGCGCGGAGGGTCAGCGCGATCGCCGACGGCATCGGCAGCGACGGGTGGGCGCACAGGAAGTAGAGCCAGAGGGTGTCGTCGGTGGGGTCCGGAGGCACGAGCAACGACGACGACAGCGACAACGACGAGCCCGGCCCCTGCTCCTCCGCCGCCCGCTGCTCACGACGCCGACGGGCGCCCTCGGAACGGGCGATGTCGAGGAATCTGCGCCAGGCCACGGCGGTCAGCCAGGCGTGGGGGTCACGCGGTGGGTCGTCAGGCCAGACGCGCAGTGCCTCGATGAGCGCCTCCTGGACGGCGTCCTCGGCCGTGGCGAAGTCGGCTCCGCGGCGGATGAGGATGCCGATGACCTGCGGCGTCAGCGTCCGGAGGTCGGGGGCGGTCATGGCACCGGCTCGTCTAGGCGTGGCCGGTGCGCGGGCTGTTCTTCTGCAGGCGGTCGATGTGCTCGGAGGCCTCGGCCTTCGTCAGCGTCGCCGGGAGTTCCTCGCCGGCCTCGCGGGCGAGGGTATCGAGGTAGCTCTTCTGCGCCTCCGTCATGGGCTCGTCGCCGGTGACCCAGTCGTCGGGGTCACGCTGCACCGAGCTGCCGTCGGTGGTCCGGCCCTCGGGGACGGGCGAACCGAGGGTCTCCTCTGCGCGGTTCTGGTTCTCGTCGGGCATCGGGGTGGTCGCGTCCGGGTTGGTCATGCCCGCACGGTACGCCCGCGCTCCCGGTCGAACCACCGGCCAGTGCGGGGTGCCCGACGCCACAATGGGGATGGTCACTGGGACCTGCTGGGGATACGATGTGGGAAACAAGGTGGGATTCAGCAGTGACAGTCCACACGTCAGGGAGCATCACGATGGCGATACTTCATCGGCGGCCGGATCTCGCCGCGTACGAAGAGGCGAACCGGATGACGAACGCCGAACTCGTCGGTGCACTCCGGCCACTCCTGGGTGATCGGTTGGTCGCCTACTTGGGGCAGGTCAAAGAAACCCGTGCGGTACGGGGATGGGCCGACGGCACCCGACAGATCGCCGGGCCGGAAACCGTGGAACGGCTTCGAATCGCCTACCGGATCGCTCGAATGATCTGCGAGCGCGATTCCCCGGCGGTCGCCCAGGCGTGGATGCAAGGACTCAATCCGCTTCTCGATGACAGGGCCCCGGCTCTGCTGCTCCGCGATGGTGACGTCGGAGAAACCGGCCCGATGGTGCTCGCCGCCGCGCGTCAATTCGTATCGGTCGGATGAGCCGCGAGACGGTAGTCCGTACCGACGCCGGCGACATAGTCGTCCGGAGACACACAGCCATAACAGTTCACCGCGTGGGATTCGCTCCCACACCGTGGCAGTGGACCGATTGGGCTTACGCCGAGGACGGCCGATTCGATGGACGGTGGGACGACCCCGGAGGCTCCTGGCGGACCCTCTACGTGGGCGAGACCCGGCTCGCCTGCCTTCTGGAGCTCCTCGCGAGATTCAGGCCCAGCTCGCGGGTGTCCGACGACCTCGCGGAGATAGAAGTCGACGGGGAAGACGAATTTCCGACCATCGAGGCGGGCACGATTCCACCCGACTGGTGCGAGGTGCGATGCAGTGGAACAGCGATGATGTCAGGCAGCTTTGCCGTTCCTGGTGATCACCGCTCGCTGGCCGCTCTGCGAGCAAGGTTTAGAATGACCGCCCTCGGACTCGGGCTCGACGACCTCGATGCTGCGGCGATCAGGGACGCGAGACCCCGCACCCTCACACGGGGAATCGCCTCCTGGCTCCACGGGGTCACAGACGTAGACGACGTCCCACTCGACGGAATCGAATTCGCCTCCCGACACGGGGACGACCTCACCTTGTGGGCGATCTTCGAACGCTCCCGAGATGGGGACGTGTCGGCCATCCTGGCGCCGCGCTTCGACAACGCGGGTCTCGGAACGGGTGACGCAGACCTCAACCGCGCGATGGAGTTGCTCGGCCTGCGCTGGGCCGACTGAGGCGGACCGGCCGCGGTCAGTCCTCGATCTCCGTGGGAGCGGTGAGCAGGGGCCGCAGTTCGAGCCACTCGCGGATCGGTTCGCCGCCCGGGCCCGGCGCCGCGGACAGCTCGGACGCGAGCGCCAGGGCCCGGTCGTAGTCGGCCACATCGATGATCATCCAGCCGGCGATCAGGTCCTTGGTCTCGGCGAAGGGGCCGTCGGTCAGCGGCGGGCGGCCCTCGCCGTCGTACCGCACCCACGTCCCCGACTCCGACAGTGCGTGGGAGTCCACGTACTCCCCGGAGTCCCGCAACCGGTCCGCGAAGTCCTCCATGTACTGGAAGTGGGCGGCGACGTCGTCGGGGTCCCATTCGCCCAGCGGCGGATAGGTGGGCTCCTCGGGTGCGGAGCCGCGATAGTGCTTGAGCATCAGGTACTTGGCCATGACAGAACCTCCTCGTGCTGTGCGACCCAGTGTGGTCGCTTCACCGGGGAGACGGAACAGGTCGCGGGTTCTCGACATCGAGGCCGGAGGCGATCGGCGCGGGCTCGCTGCGCCGGGACTTACCAGGCCCCGTCTTCCACGGTGTCTCCCGAGTGGTGCTTGAGTTTCACGATGCTCTCGGGCGGAACCGGGGGATGCGCGTCGTCGTCGCCGCCCAGCACCTGTCCGACAGACTTGACGCGCTTGAGCGCCTTGGCAGGGGCGAGATCGTCGCGATCAGCATCGAAGTAGTCGAACCAGGGCAGACCTGCCTCGGTGTAGGCGTCTCGGTCGACGGGCGTCGCAGGCGGCACCTCCCCCGTGATCGCCGTCCACTGCGCCGCCGAGCAGAGGTGGACAAAGACTCGTCCGGACCGGGACTCGTCGTAGTCGCCCAGATCGCGGTCGTCTTCGTAGACCTCCTGGCGCATCCGCCCACCGGCCCCGAGCCCCATAGTGGGTGCACTCTCTGTTAGCGGCATGGCGCTGTAGCAGATCAAGTCGTCGACGTACGACTGTCCCCAGTCCTCGAGCGCGGCGGCCGTCAGGCCGACTGCGCGCAATTGCACGCCACCGTGCTCCTCGCGGCCAGTCACCTGTCCCTCCACCGTCGCCCCCAGGCCCAAGGGGACTGCGACGAACTGGCGGATGAACCCGTCGCCTGCATTGATCCCGTCCAGCCAAGCCTGATCCGGCAACGACGTATAGTTCTGCGGGTCTTGCGACAGGGACTCGTCCCACTCCTCGCCGCTGATGGCGCACACCTTGCCGATGCCCACCTGCAGCGCAGCCGGCTCGCTGCTGTCCAGCGAGATCCACATGGCCTCACGCTGGTAGACGGGGAGCATGACGCCGCCGCGGGCCAGCCACTCCGCCGGGGCGGTGTCAGGGTAATCTTGAACCCTCCGGATCGGGAACAACCCGAGACCCGGCGGCAGGGGATGAAGCCCGTCCTCGGGGATACGCAAGGTGCGCTGGAACCCGATCCGTACGGGACCGATGTGCAGCTCTTTTCCGACCACTCGGACGTCGAACGCCTCAGACATGATGGCCTCCTTCGATGGACCACCCCAGTTGTATCGCGCGGGTCCGACAAGGACGTTGAAGAAGGTGATCGGCGCTGCCCGGTCTGCGGTCAGCAGCAGGAGCTGTTGACGGCCTCCGCTGGCGCCTGGGCGCCCGGCTCGGTGGAAGCGGCTGCCGTGCCGCAGCACACGCCGCCGTCGGGGTCGACCGGATCGGCACCGGCCGGGCCGTCGAGGTGCTGGGGACTCGTGCCGAAGGTCTCGGAGTCGGCGAGGACGGTGTAGACCTCCCACTTCTCCCCCGCCGGCCCGGTGACCCACACCTTGTCCTGGGTGGCGAAGCAGCAGGTGGTGCCGATCTCCTCGTCCGTGAACAGCCCCTCGTCGGTCAGGCGCGCGATCTCGGCGTGGACCTTCTCCGAGGACTCGACCTCCACCCCGAGGTGGTTGATCGAGCCACCCTTGCCGGGGTTCTCGAGCAGGACGAGCTTGAGCGGCGGTTCGGTGACCGCGAAGTTGGCGTAGCCGGGCTTGAGCTTGGCCGGCTGGACCCCGAAGAGCTTGGAGTAGAACGTGACGGCCTCGTCCAGGCGGTCGACGTTGAGGGCGAGTTGAACACGGGACATGGCGGCCTCCACCTGTGTGACATATATCGAATCGGTTTGCTCCACCAGAATGCTCCTGCTCTTCGATATATGTCAAGATGGTCGCTACACTCTGTTCATGCCCAAAGCGCTCCCCGTGATCGACGTCAGCGGGCCGATCTGCTGCGACTCGGTGTCGGCCGCCCCCATGAACGATGCCGCCGCCCTCGAATTGGCTCTGCGCCTCAAGGCCCTCGCGGACCCGGTCCGCCTCAAGCTCGTGTCGATCCTGCTCACCGACAGCGGCGACGGCGTGTGCACCTGCGATCTCGCCACGGGTGTCGACCTGGCCGAATCCACCGTCAGCTACCACCTCGGGCAGTTGCGCAAGGCCGGCATGGTCGACTCGCAGCGCCGCGGCATGAACGTCTACCACCGGGCCCGCGCCGAGTCGCTCGACGCCCTGCGCGGGGTGCTCGACCCGAACTGCTGCCGCTGACCGCCCGGCAGGCTGACCAGTCAGTCGAGGCGTAAACCACCCCACGACCGCCGCGCCACGGCGGAGACTGAGTTCCGTGCACACGATCGAGGCAGAGGACTACCGGCGCGAGATCCTCGGCTACTGCTACCGCTACTTCGGCTGCTTCGCCGAGGCCGAGGACGCGACCCAGGAGACCATGCTCCGCGCGTGGAAAGCCCGGGACGGCGCCGGGTTCCAGGGCCGATCGTCCCTGCGTACGTGGCTGTACTCGATCGCCACCAACGTCTGCCTCGACATGACGCGGGCTCCACAGCGCAGGGCCCTGCCCACGGACCTCACCGAACCCGGCGCAGTGCCCGACGACCCCACGATGTTGGCGACCCTGCCCGAGGTCACCTGGATCGGCCCGGCGAGCGACGCACACCTCGGGATTGATCCTTCTGCCACCGCAGTCGTGCGCGAGTCCGTCCGGCTCGCCTTTGTCGCCGCCCTCCAGCACCTGCCGCCCCGGCAGCGGGTCGTGCTGCTTCTGCGCGACGTCCTCGACCACTCGGCCGCGGAATGCGCCGACCTGCTCGGCATGACCCTCCCGTCCGTCAACTCCGCACTCGCCCGTGCCCGGAAGACCCTGTCCCGGCACGAGATCGCGCTCCCCCACCCGACGGAGAACACCTCGTCGTCGTCGCCCCGCCCCGACCCGCACGTCGACGCGGGCCTGCTCGAGCAGTACGTCGCGGCGTTCGAGGCCTACGACGTCGACCGGCTGGTCACACTCCTGACCGACGACGCCGAGTTCTCCATGCCGCCGTTCGAACTCTGGCTGCGCGGCTCGGCCGAGATCGAACGGTGGTGGCGCGGTCCTGGCGAGGTCTGCCGCAACGCGCGCACCATCACCACCTCCGCCAACGGCCGACCAGCCGTCGCGGTCTATCACGCGGCCGGCGACCAGCGTTGGGAGCCGTTCGCGATCCACGTCCTCGACTCCGACGCCGGCCGCATCTCGGCCATCACCCACTTCATCGGCGCGCACCACTTCTCCGAGTTCGGCCTCCCCGCACGGTTGCCGTAGGCGTGGAAACCGGTGCCCCGACCCCGCCGGCCTGCAGACGACCGGCGCGGCAAGGAAATCCCCCCGGCACCGATCAGTTTCGCCGACCCGTCCCGTCTACCCCTGTGAAGGCAACTCCCCCGGGCCACGGGCACCCGCTCGACCGGCCACCGAAACCCCGCAGGAGGGATCATCATGAGCCGCAAGATCACCGCGCACATGTTCTCCACGCTCAACGGCGTGTCCGAGCACGCGGAGCGCTGGCAGTTCGACGCGTTCGGCCCCGACGAGATGCAGTCCATGCAGCAGATGACCGCCTCCACCACGGACCTGGTGCTGGGCCGCACGCTCTGGCAGGAATGGTCCGGGTTCTGGCCCACCTACGCCGACGACCCGTTCGCCCAGTGGGTCAACCCGGTCCGCAAGCACGTGCTCACCTCGACGCTGACCGGGGACCTGCCGTGGAACAGCACGATCGTCTCCGGCGACCCGGCGGAGTACCTCGAGCAGTTGCGCACACAGCCCGGCGGCGATATCGCCGTGGGCGGCGGGATCGAGACGACCCGACGACTGGTCCTGGCCGGGCTGGTCGACGAGCTCACCCTGACCATCCACCCGGTGATCACCGGTGACGGTCGCAGGCTCTTCGACGACTCCGTACCCACCACGCGGCTGCAGCTTCGAAGCTCCACCCAGACCCCGGCGGGCAACATCGTCGCCACCTACTCCGTCCGCCCGGAAACCCCGGACACCCCGGCCGCCTGACCGACCGGCCGCCACCCACCAGCAAGGAGAACCCGATGTCATTCCAGGCCTACCTCGACACGATCGAGACCAGGACCGGACTCACTCCCCGGCAACTGGTCGATGCCGCCACCGCGAAGGGCTTCGGCCCCGGGACCAAGGCCGGTCCGATCCTCGCGTGGCTCCAAGGAGGACTACGACCTGGGTCGGGGACACGGGATGGCCCTGGTCCATGTCATCACCACGGGTCCGAAGATCGATCCGAAGCACGTGGGGGAGGGCGGTGCGCACTCCGACGCCTCCGACACGCTGTGGCTCGACGGGGCGGCCACCAACCCCGACAGGTGACGGGCGACTGGCTTGTGCCAGGGCCGGCGGGCGACGCGAGCGCCCGAGGGGTACCTCCCCGACGAGCTCCCGGAGGGATGGTCTAGAGTTCTTTCTCGCAACGCGGTGAGCGAGAGCGAGCCTGCGAAGCGATGCGGATGTGGCGCAGCTGGTAGCGCATCACCTTGCCAAGGTGAGGGTCGCGAGTTCGAATCTCGTCATCCGCTCTCTCGGAAGTGACGACGACGAGGTCGTTCATTTCCCTCTGGACGCACACGCGCCGGGATAGACCGAACCGGCCACATTCGCAGTTACCTCAACCAACAGCCGGACGCCGCTCTACCCTCCTGACATGAGTCGAGGCGCGTCCCTCCTGCGAATCACCGTCGCGTACGTCATCGCCATCGCCGCCGGGTTGGCGTGGCTGGTGTGGGGTCCGGACACCGGGCAGTTGTGGCTGGACGGGCTGATCGCGGACATCGTCGCGACGCTGGTCATCTTCGGGTTCAGCCGCATCTTCGGGAACTCCAGCACGTACGACGCCTACTGGTCGGTCATCCCGCCGCTCCTGGCGTTCTACTGGTGGGTCGCCGCCGATGCCGGCGTGAACGACGTCCGCTGGTGGCTCATGATGGCGGTGCTGGTGGCGTGGGCGATCCGCCTCACCGCCAACTGGGTCCGCACCTTCCCAGGGATGCATCACGAGGACTGGCGCTACCCGCTGGTCCGCGAGCGGGCCGGGAAGTTCGGCCTCGTCGCCGACCTCATGGGGATCCACGTATTCCCCACCCTGGTGGTGTTCGCGGGCCTCATTCCCGTCTACGTGGTGGCCACGCGCGCGGGGCAGCCACTCGGCTGGTTGGACATCGTCGCGTTCGCCGTCGGCATCGCCGCACTGGCCCTGGAGACGATCGCCGACCTGCAGATGCACCGCTTCCTCGCCACCCGCACGCCGGGCCAGGTCATGCAGACCGGGGTGTGGTCGTGGTCGCGACACCCGAACTACGTCGGCGAGTGCGGCATCTGGCTGTCGATGGCCCTGTTCGGCCTGGCCGCCTGGCCCGGCGCGTGGTGGGTGTTCGTCGGCGCCGCCGCGATGCTCGCCATGTTCCTGGGCGTGAGCATCCCGATGATGGAGCGCCGCAGCCTCGAACGCCGCCCCGAGTACGACGACGTCGTGCAGCGCGTGTCCCGGTTCCTCCCGCGACCGCCCAGGAAGGCCACCGCCCGCGTATGACCCGCCCCCGCGTCGTGATCGTCGGGCTCGGCGACGCGGGCGTCCTCACCGCCATCGCGCTGCACCGGTATGCCGACGTCGTGGGAATCACCGCCACGCCGGAGTTCGTCAGCGGCCAGGAGCTCGGCCTGCGCCTGGCCCGGCCGGAGGCGTGGGAGCGGGACTACCGCATCGCCTACCGCCGATTCCGCGGCCTCGACCGCACTCGCATCGTGCACGGCACCGCGACCGGCCTGGACACCCGCGAGCGGCTCGTGCGTGTCACCCTCGCGGACGGCACAGCGGGCGACAGCACAGTGGCCGAGGAACCGTACGTCGTCGTCGTCTCCACCGGGGTGACCAACGGCTTCTGGCGCCACCCCACCCTCCGGGACGCGGCGGACGTCGACGCCGAGCTCGCCTCGCCGCACCAGCGCCTCGCGGCGGCCGGGTCGGTGGCGGTGATCGGCGGGGGCGC
>NZ_JAALDN010000068.1 GCF_014144855.1 Dietzia maris
CCGAGGCCGTGGGCGGGACGTACGGCGTGCCCTGGCCGGTGCGGGCCCGCGCCAACGCGGTGGCCGTGCGCGCCGCGCTCCACCGCGAACAGCTGGCGGGTACGCCGTGGAGTCCGCGCATCGGGCGTCTGGAGACGATGGCGCGGCGTGATGCTCGTCGTCGTCGTCGTTCCTTCCCGGCGTTCTCACCGCGCCGCGGTGGGCGGATGATCGAGGTGGTGGGCGAGCTCGGCCCGGAGACCGAGGCGGTGGCGGTGTACGTGCCCGGCACCGGCACCAACCTGGACATGTCCCACGTCAACACCGACGTCGCGGTGGACCTCGTCGAGTCCGGCGGCGGGCGACTGGCCGTGGTGACGTTCCTCGACGGCGAGTTCCCGCAGGACATCATGGCCGATGCCGGCGATCCCCGGTTCGCCGACGCCATGGCGCCGCGCCTGGTCCGCTTCTGTCGCGAGGTGGACAGGGTCATGGAGATCGAGTGCCCCGGCGCGGCGCTGACCGTGGTGGGGCACTCGTACGGCGGGCGGATCGTGGGCACCGCCGAACGGCTCGGCCTGCGCGCCGACCGGGTGATCTACGCCGAGTCGCCCGATCTCGGGGTGGGCGTCGCCGGGCCGTCGGACTGGCGCGCCCCCGGACCGGTGCGCAGGTACTCCCTCACCGCACCGGGCGACCCCGTGGAACTACTGCAGATCCGGTTCGGCCTACGACAGCGCGGGTCGCACTCCGACCTGGGCGGCGGCGCCGTCCGACTCGACACCGGCTACTTCGCCGACGGCACGCCCGTCTACGGCACGCGCGGTCACGGCGGCGTGTTCGACCGGGACTGCGGGGCGTTCCGGGCGATGCTCGCCGTGATGCTCGGCGGGCAGGTGCCCCTGTGGCGTGAACGGCGGATCCGGGCGCGCCACACCGGCGTGGACCGCGGTCAGGAGGGGCGGGTCCTGCCCGTCCTGCGCCGACATGCCGTGGGCCTGTTGCTCCGTCGCGATCAGGACCCCTACGGCGAGGCGGCCGTGCTCTGGGAGGGGCCTGAGCGACTGACGACGGTTCCACCGGCGACGCGCGCGGCGAGGGAAGAGGTTGGCGTTCCCACGGACGCTGTCTGATACTGGGGCCCATGGCTTCGCTCGACACCCGGTTCACCCCACCGTCCCTCACCACCGTGGGGATGGGCGCCCTGGGCGTCCTGTCGGTCGGGTTGATCTCCGCCGGCCTCTGGTACGACTCCCACCGCAGCGCCGAGGCCGTCGAGCGGGCCCGCGCGCAGGTCGAATCCGCGCAGACCACCGGGCCCACCACCGAGCCGATCGCGAGCACCACCTCGGAGAACAGCACCGAGTCGAGCACCGAGGAACCCACCAGCGAGGAGTCGA
>NZ_JAALDN010000069.1 GCF_014144855.1 Dietzia maris
GGCGGTCGGCGGTCTCCGGAGCCGGGGTGGACACGCTCGCGGCCGCCCACGGTTTCCGGATCCGCGGGACCACCGTCCTGGGCGACGACGTCCACCTGTGCTTGACACGACCCGGCCTGACACGACCCGCCACCGCGACCACGCCGACCGCACCGACGAGAGGACCCCGCTGATGTTCACCGGAATCGTGGAGGAGCTCGGAACCCTCGACTCGGTCGAGACGACCGGCGACTCCGCGCGCCTGCGCATACGGGGGCCCCTGGTCACCTCGGACGCCCACCACGGTGACTCGATCGCCGTCAACGGGGTGTGCCTGACCGTCACCGGCTGGGAACCGGGGGAGTACTTCGAGGTGGACGTGATGGCCGAGTCGCTCGACCGGACCGCACTCGGTGCACTGTCACCGGGCGACCCCGTCAACCTGGAACGCGCCATGCGCGCGGACGCCCGGTTCGGCGGTCACATCGTCCAGGGCCACGTCGACGGCACAGGCCACGTGATCAGCCGCGACGAGCACGAGCACTGGCACGTCGTGCGCATCTCGCTGCCGGGTGACCTCGCCCGGTACGTGGTCGAGAAGGGGTCGATCACCGTCTCCGGGACCTCGCTGACGGTCTCGGCGGTCAGTGCCGCGGACGAGCCGGAGCCGTGGTTCGAGGTGTCCCTCATCCCCACGACGCTCGCCGACACGATCCTCGGGGGACTGGGCGCGGGCGACCCCGTCAACCTGGAGGTCGACGTGCTGGCCAAGTACGTCGAGCGGCTGCTGGGCGGACGCGGTGGGGGGTCCCACTGACCCGATGCGCCATACTTGAACCCGCGCCCGCGGCCTCCGCCCGGGCCCGCCAGACCTAGGAGAACCCGCAGCAGTGACCACCTTTGACGGCATCGAGCGAGCCATCGCCGACATCGCGGCGGGACGGGCCGTCGTGGTGGTGGACAGTGAGGACCGCGAGAACGAGGGCGACCTGATCTTCGCCGCCGAACTCGCGACGCCCGAGCTGATGGGCTTCCTCGTGCGGTACTCCTCCGGTTACGTGTGCGTCGCGCTCGAGGCGGAGGACTGCCTTCGGCTGGACCTGCCGCCCATGCGCGCCATCAACGAGGACCGCCACGACACCGCGTACACCGTGACGGTCGACGCGCGCACGGGGGTCTCCACCGGCATCTCGGCCGCCGACCGCGCCCGCACCGCGAGGCTGCTCGCCGCCGACGACACCGTGCCCGGCGACTTCACCCGGCCCGGCCACGTGGTGCCCCTGCGC
>NZ_JAALDN010000006.1 GCF_014144855.1 Dietzia maris
CCGGGTGTCCACCAGAGCGGGAACGGTCCAGTAGAGGTTCTTGGACAGCTGCCACCCGACGACCATCCGCGAGTAGACGTCGATGATGAACGCCGCGTACACCCACCCGGCGTAGGTGCGGATGTAGGTGATGTCGGCTACCCATAGTTAATTTGGCCGCTCGGCGACGAACTTGCGTTCCACCAGGTCAGCGGGCCGCTCGGTCTCAGCCTTGGGCCGAGTGGTGCGCGGCGACTTGGCCCTCTGGACCCCCTTGAGTCTTTCAGCTCTCATGAGGCGTTCGACGGTGCAGCGGGCGACCTGGTGGCCGGCGCGTCCCATCTCCTTCCACATCTTGCGGGCGCCGTACACGTGGTAGTTCTCCTCGTACATCGTGGTGATCGCGGCCGTCAGTTCGGCGTCGCGAACCGACCGCGCTGAGGGCGGTCGGGTCTTGGCGGCGTAGTAGGACGAAGGCGCGATCGCGGCGCTGGTCTCGGACAGTGCGTCGCAGATCGGCTGGACACCGTGTTCGTCCTTGTGGCGGTCGATGAACTCAACCTTCAGCGCTGTGGACGGTCCAGCTCCGCGATGCTCCTATGTCAAGCCCCGCTCACGCCGCCGCCTGAATTGCAGGGATCGGAGTGCGTGGCGCTGCAGTTGGAGGCGGCGACGTGGCCTCGGCCACGGGCCGTGCTTCGTCGGCGCGCATCGCTGCGAACACCCGGTCCGATATCCGGCGGCGGAGCAGTCGCAATGCCTCGGTTCGGGTCTTGCCGGCGGCGATGAGCTTGTCGTAGTAGTCGGTGCCTTCGCCGCCGAGCCGCAGCTGGGTCACCGCGGCCATGTGCAGCGCGGTGTTGATGCGCCTGTTACCGCCCCGGGACAGCCTGACGCGGACCTTGTTGCCAGACCACACTGGGATCGGAGCCGTGCCGTTAAAACGGGCGAAGGCGTCTTTGGACTTGAACCGCCTGACCCCGGCAGTCTCGCCGATGATCATGGCCGCTCCGAGCACCCCAAGCCCCGGGACCTCAAGCAGGTGCTGATGATTCGCGCGCGCCAGCTTGCTCAGGCGGCTCTCGATCTCGTTGATCCGCCGGGTGAGCGATCGGATGTCCTCCAAGATGTCGCGGGCGATCTCCGGCACGACCCCGGTCAGGCCGTCCAGGTGGGTAATCAGCTCATCGAGAAGATGGTAACGACGCAGCGCCCGGGACGGTATCTGCAGGTCAGGGTCGATCTCGTGCAGGAACCAGCGGACCTTGGACTGCAATGCGGTACGGCGAGCGACCAGGCTGCGACGGTGGTCGGACAGTAGCTTGATCTCCCGCGCCGGCCCCGGCAACTCGGCCGTCGGTAGGTCACTTTCGCGCAGGGCAACGCGTGCCACGGCCTCTGCGTCGATCGGGTCGGACTTGCCGGGTTCGCGACCCGACCGGCGCATACCCGCCATCAGCCGGGTGTGGACTCGCACGACCTTGTGCCCGGCGTCGAGCAGGTCGGCTTCCAGGCGCCGGGTCAGGTGCCGGCAGTTCTCGATCGCAATGATCACCTCCTCGAACTGCTCGAGCCAGGTCATGATTTTCTGATGCCCGGCCGCCCGGGCCTCGACTGTGAGGACATCGATCCTCCTGCCGCCCTCGTCGCCAGCTACGAGCGTGTGCCAGTTCTTGTGGGCATCAATTCCGATGACAGTCACCGCGGGCCTCCTTCTGATCCGTTGCCGTACGTTCGGCACCGCCGACCGAGGTCGGGCACGCCTCAGTCGGGCAGGACGAGCGAGCAAGCTCCTATCAGGCCACGGCCTTGATCAGCGATGCACACCCGGTGGAGCGGCACATCGCGGACAAGCCACCTATGGCAGCGAAAAAACGAGCCAACCCCACCGGGCATCATCATTGTGGTACTGAAGCGAAAAAAGCCGACGCCTGCTTCAAGATCGTGTTCGCCCGCCGCAGCTCGCGGTTCTCCTTCTCCAGCTGGGCCAGGCGGGCGTCGCGATCAGCCGAGACCGACGAGGCGTCTTGGCCCTCGGCCTGGGCTTTACGGACCCAGGCCCGTAGTGCTTCGCGGTGCACGCCGAGCTGCTCAGCGACACGCACGATCGCACCGTGTGAGCGGTCGGGGTCGGCCAGTGCTTCCAACGCCATCCGCGTCGCTCGTTCGCGCAGCTCGTCCGGGTACTTGCGAGGTGCTCCCATGGTTCTGATGATCCCTTCCCGGGTAATCGATGTCTCCATCAAACCCGGGGCGATGCACGTCGATGCCGACGGCCAGCCGGCCGAGCTGCACTTGGTGATGGACAACTACGCCGCCCACAAGCACGCGAACGTCAAGGCCTGGCTGGCCGACAATCCACGGTTCACGGTCCACTTCACACCCACTCACGCCTCGTGGATGAACCTGGTGGAGGTCTGGTTCGGCATCGTCGAACGCCAGGCCATCCGCCGCGGGTTCTTCACCTCCGTCAAGGACCTCAACGCCAAGATCCGCACCTTCATCGACGGCTGGAACAACCGCTCCCACCCCTTCGTCTGGACGAAAACCGCCGACGAAGTCCTCGCGAAAGCCAACCGTAAGAAGACTTCAAATGCGGACTACCAGAGACGTGTTTAGGCGTGCTGGCGGACGGAGTGCTCGCCGAGCGAGCGAGTGCGCGTCGGGTACGGACTACTGTCCCATGACAGGTGTCGGGAGTGACCGGGCGATGATCTCCTTCATGATCTCGGTGGTGCCGGCGTAGATCTGACTGACCCGCAGGTCGGTCCATGCGCGCGCAATCGGATACTCCTCCATGTAGCCGTAGCCGCCGTGGAGTTGCAGGCAGGTGTCGGCGACTTGCTGAGCGCGTTCGGAGCTCCAGTACTTCGCCATCGCGGCGGTGGGGATGTCCAGTTCGCTCTTGACATGCAGGTCGAGACACTCGTCGATGAAGGCGCGGGTGACGCGGGCTTCGGTGGCGACCTCGGCGAGCTTGAACTTGGTGTTCTGGAATCCGAAGATCGGTTTGCCGAACGCCTCGCGCGTGAGTGTGTACTCGTGTGTCAGGTCCAGCATCAAGTCCATCGACGCGGCGCAACTGACGGCGACGATGAGCCGCTCCTGCGGGAGCTGCATCATGAGCTGGACGAAGCCCTGCCCCTCCTCGGTGCCGAGCAGATTGCTGGAAGGCACACGTACGTCATCGAAGAAGAGCTCGCAGGTGTCTTGCCCCTTGAGGCCGATCTTGTCGAGGACACGGCCGCGCCGAAATCCTTCGGAGCTGGTCGGCACGATGACCAGTGAGACGCCTGCAGCAGCCTGATCCGGGCTGGTCTTGCAGGCGACGAGCACCATGTCTGCGTGGTAGCCGTTGGTGATGAAGGTCTTGGCTCCGTTGATGACGTAGTCGTCGCCTTCTCGGACTGCCTTCGTCTTGATTCCCTGGAGGTCGGAACCGGTCCCCGGCTCGGTCATCGCAATGGCGGTCACGACCTCGCCGGAGGCCATCTTGGGCAGCCATTCGCGCTTCTGCTCCTCGGTGCCGTAGTGCAGCAGGTAGTGCGCCACGATGCCGCTGTGGAGTGCAGCCCCCCAGCTGCTGTCACCGATGCGGGCCTGCTCCTCGATAAGGATCGCCTCGTGGAAGAAGTTGCCGCCGCCCCCGCCGTACTCCTCGGGAACGGAGGCGCACAACAGGCCGAGCTCGCCGGCGCGGGTCCATAGTTCGCGGTCGACGCGCTTCTGTTCGATGAACCGCTCGATGTTGGGCTTGATCTCCCTCTCGCAGAACGTCCGGGCGAGTTGACGGAAGTCGTCGAGGTCCTGGTTCATCCAGGGTGAACGGCGGCTGGGCATGGGTCCTCCAAAGATTATGTGCCGGGTACAGGGTGTACCCGAAGGCTACGGGTACACCCTGTACCGCGCCAGTCCCTTTCGGGTTAGAATGTGCTGGTGGATCTTGCGAGGTGGGTGGACACGGCCGTGGTGCGCCGATCGACGGCGCACGAATCGCACCGGTCGGCACGACGAGAGCAGATAGTGGTGGCCGCGGCTCGTGCGATCGAGGAGTACGGTCCCGGCGTCGGTACTGCCCAGATCGCGGAACGGGCAGGCGTTGCGCGGCCTCACGTCTACCGGCACTTCGACAGCAAGGAAGACCTCGAACGAGAAGTGCTCCGATTCGCGGCTGATCAGCTCATCGACACCGTTCGTCCCGCCATGCGCGTGAGCGGTACAGCTCCCACCATCATCGAAGGCGTGATAGGCGCTGCCATCGGATGGGCTGCCGGTCATCCCAACCTGTATCGCTTCATGGCGGCGCGCCAGCAGAACAAGGAGACGCACCGGGCCAGGTTGGGGCGCACACGGTTCCTCGGGGAGGTGGTGTCCGCAGCCTCGGCATACATGCGCACATCCGAGGTACAGGTCGATCCCCCGGACGGCGTGATGGCGGGGTTGATGGGCATGGTCGACGCGGGGATCATCTGGTGGCTGGACCACCACGATGAGTCGAAGGAAGAGGTGACCACCCGGATCGCCCATCAAGTTTGGCTGATCATGCGTGATCTCGCCCAGAGCGTAGGGGTTGCTGTGGACAACGACCTTCTGTTGAGCGCGCGATGAGGGACCTCTCGCCCGGAATGGGCGCACCCCGAGCCCGTCGAAGCGGTCCCGCGTTGGAACGGCGACGCCCCGTGTGCGACCGGTGGCTGGAAGAGGTCGGTGACCTGGTGCGGCGGATGCCCGACGTCTGCATCTCGGCAGTGCCCGGCGAGCAGCCGGCCGGCTGGCCGCGCACGGCCGTAGCGCTCAAGACTGACGGTCTGGTCAACACCGCGGTGCGGCGATGACGCCGGCGCCGGGATCGCACCTTGAGGCGACCTTCTTCCTCGATCACGACCACGCTTCGGTACGCGACTTCACCCAGCACGTGATCGCCGGCGCGTCGAGCCCCCGAGAGAGAGCGTCCCTGCTCTTTGCTGCAGTGCGTGACCAAATCTGGTACGACCCCTACTCGGTCTCCGAGGATCCTGAGCATTACCGGGCGAGCCACGTCCTCCAGGCCGGCCGCGCCTACTGCGTGCCCAAGGCGGTGCTACTGGCCGCGGTTCTGCGGGCCGCGGGCATCCCTACCCGACTCGGCTTCGCCGATGTACGGAACCATCTGCAGACCGACACCTTACGAGCCGTCATGGGTGGAACGGATCTGTTCGTCTATCACGGCTATTGCAGCGTCTACATCGACGGACGATGGCTGAAGGCCACACCTGCCTTCAATGTCGAGTTATGCGAACGATTCGGCGTGCCACCGGTCGAATTCGAGGGACGGAGCGACGCGCTCATGCACGCCTTCACCTCCGACGGGACTCGGCACATGGAGTACGTACGAGACCACGGTAGCTTCGACGACCTCCCCCTGGGCCGCATTCTGTCTGCCCTCCACCAGGCCTACGGACCTATGGTCACCGCCGCTGCGGGGCCTGACGATGCCTTCACTCCTCCAGCTACCACCGGAGAGACCACTCCGGAAGGATCCGTGGACTCATAAGGGAGCACCTGGTGAGCCACTCCCGCCGGGCGCGGTCCTTCTTAGGGGCTGCGGAAGTGGTACTCAAGGGTGCTGGTGGGCGCGTCGGAAGTGGCTCGGTGAGCTGCCGGTCCATCCTTTGAAGGCATGCGAGAAGTTCGTGAGGTCGCTGTAGCCCAGTTCGGCGGCGACCTCACTGACAGACGTGGAGCGGTCGAGCAGCCGTATCCGGGCGCGGTCGAGCAGTGACTCCTGGAGGAGTTCGCGGAAGCTGGTTCCCTCCGCGGCGAGGCGGCGTTTCAGGGTACTCGAGGAGATCGAGAACTCATTCGCGACCGATTGGATGGTCCTCACCCCTGGCCCGTCGTCCAGCAGTGCCCGCACCCTGCGGGTGAAGTCCCGGCTGCCGCCCTGACGTTCGAGCGCCTGCTGGAGGCTGGTGACGGCGACGTCGTAGGCGACTGGGTCGGGGAAGCGGCAGGCCGCGTGTAGCGTCCGTTCAGGGATGTGCACATAGGACAGGGGGGCGTTGAAGATGAGCCGCGCCCCCGGCCAGGCTTCTCGAGCCCCGCTGCTTGGCTCCGGCCAGCGACTATGCATGGTCACCTCCGACGCGTCGTCGACCAGTCGGTCGACCAACCGCATGAGGGCGAGTCCGCAGTAGGTGACGGCGAGACAGTCCAGGTCGGGGTCTGCCGCGTTCCCGGTGAGCCGGATCGTCAGGTCGTCGCGCTGGGGATCGGACTGGGTGGTGACGGCCTCGGTGATCACGGGAAGATAGGTCAACAGCTGAACGACCTGGGCGACGGTTCCTGCGCTGACCAGCGGCACGCTCAACGGCCCGAAGGACGTGAGCTGGGCCTGTTCCGCGCAGGCGATCCCCAGCTTCGTTGCCTGCTCGGCATCGAGGTCCGGGTAGACCTCGCGAAACCACCGCAGCGGTGCCTGCTCCTGGGTCCGGATCAGAGACAGTTCCCCGGTTCCCTCGCGCGCCATGATGGCACGGAACTGCTCGGCACTGTCCGGATCGATCGCCGGACTGGCCAGCAGCTGCGCGAAGGCAAGCGCTGGGACGCCCGGCTCGCTTCTCTGCACAGCGCTCCTCACGTGACCCGATCTCACAGCAGGATGACACGATTCAACATGGTCATCGCCGATATCAACGACAATACTGGAGAAAATGTCGATGACGTAGTCAATAGTGAGGGAGTTGTAGATGACAGTCGTTACCTTCGTGTCATACGACGGGGAGAAGCACGAGGCGCCCATCGAGGAGGGCTGCTCGCTGATGCAGGTCGCCACGAACAACGCCATTCCGGGCATCGATGGTGACTGCGGCGGAGAGGCCGCATGCGGCACCTGCCACGTGATCGTCGATTCCGCCTGGGCCGCCAAGGTCGGCCCCTCCGGCCCGGAGGAGGAGGAGATGCTGTCGATGAACCCCGAGCGAGAGCCGACGTCGCGGCTGTCGTGCCAAGTCCAGGTCTCCCGGTCATGGGACGGCTTGACCGTGCAGTTGCCTGAATTCCAGATGTAACAGGAGGTGTTGACGAGATGAAGATCCCTGACGCAGTGAAGACGAAGGTCGACGCCGCCATACCCCTGGATCGCCAGGTCCAGGCCGCGCACCTCTACGACAAGAGCCGACGTTGGTTGACGGGCACGAACGGGCAGAAGATGTTCGTCGAACGCCCGATCCCGCCGGTCGAAGAACTCGCGCTCGAAGACATCGACCTCAGCAACCCCTTCCTGTACCGACAGGGGCAGTGGGCCCCCTACTTCGAGCGCCTGCGTAACGAGGCCCCGGTGCACTACCAGCCCAACAGTCCGTTCGGGCCGTTCTGGTCGGTGACGCGGCACGCCGACATCATCGCTGTGGACAAGAACCACGAGGCCTTCTCCGCCGAGCCCCTGATCGTCATCGGGGCGCCGCCGCGGTTCATGGACATCGCCATGTTCATCGCCATGGATCCGCCCAGGCACGACGTTCAACGGCGCGCCGTCCAAGGCGTGGTGGCTCCCAAGAACCTGCGCGAGATGGAGGGCCTCATCCGGGAGCGCGTCAGGGACGTCCTGGACAACCTGCCCGTCAACGAGCCTTTCGACTGGGTGAGGACGGTGTCGATCGAGCTCACCGCGCGCATGCTGGCGACCTTGCTGGACTTCCCCTACGAGCAGCGCCACAAGCTTGTCGAGTGGTCGGACCTGGCCACCTCCATGGAGCAGGCCAATGGAGGGCCCTCCGACAACGACGAGCTGTTCAAGGGCATGGTCGACATGGCGCGTGGACTCAGCGCACTGTGGCATGACAAGGCCGCCCGCCTGGCGGAGGGAGAAGAGCCGGGTTTCGACCTGATCACCATGTTGCAGAGCGACGAGGCCACCAAGGACCTGATCGACCGTCCGATGGAGTTCGCCGGCAACCTGATCCTGTTGATCGTCGGGGGCAACGACACGACCCG
>NZ_JAALDN010000070.1 GCF_014144855.1 Dietzia maris
AAAGCCGCTTGACATCCATAGGAGCATCCGCCCCCGCTGGAAATCCGCTACCCTCCGTCCGGATCCGCTACCCCTACACGGGTAGCGGATCCGGACGGAGGGTAGCGGATTCCGGACTTTCCCGGTCAGGTCTCGCTGGCTCGTTCGGTCTGCGCCCGCTCGGTCGCCGGGTGCACGGCCACGATCCCGAGCTGCCGCCGACGCCGGCACGCCGCGGCGAGCACCTCGTAGCACTGCGCGCCCAGGAGCTCGACGAGTTCGTCGTGCAGGGAGATGTAGACGGGGTCGACGCCGACGTGAGCCTCGGGCGAGCCTGTGCAGTACCAGTCGAGGTCCAGCCCGCCCGGGCCCCAGCCGCGGCGGTCGTACTCGCCGACGCGGGTGTGGAGGATTTCCACCTCGTCGGGACGGGTCTCCCATTCGCGGGTCACGTGGATCGGCAGCTGCCAACACACGTCCGGCTTGGACTCGGGCAGGCTCCGCCCCGTCCGCCCGGCCAAGTGGTGCAGGGCGCAGCCCGACCCGGTCGGCCATCCGACGTCGTTGAAGAATACGCACCTCCCGCCCAGGCGGCGCGTCCTGAGAGCGGGCTCCATCTCGCCGTCGTCGCCGGTCAGTTCGTCCTCCTCCAGCCACGCCTCCTGCGCGGCCCCTTCCGCCGTCGCGGCGGCGTGGGCGGCCTCGCGGTGCTGCCATTCCTCCGGACGCAGCAGGGCGACGTTGGCCTCGAGCCGCTGCCGGTCGGAGTCGTCGGAGAGGAAGGCGCCGTGCGTGCAGCAGCCGGAGTCGGGCTGGTCGCGGTCGATGCCGTGGCAGGCGGGCGTGCCGAAGACGCACGTCCACGACGACAGCAGCCAGGTCATGTCGGCGGAGATCAGATGTTCGTCATTCGCGGGGTCGGGGAACGTGTACCACTCCCGCGGGAAGTCGAGGGGGACCTCGGGCTGAGGGGCGCCCGGGGTCGGGGGGCGTTCGGTGGCGGTCACAACCTGCGACCGTAGACCGTTTAGGGTGGTCGTGTGAGATTAGGTGTCCTGGACGTGGGAAGTAACACGGTCCACTTCGTGGTGGTCGATGCCCACCGGGGTGGTCATCCCACGCCCATGAACGATTCCAAGACCCGGCTACGCCTGATCGAGTACCTGGACGACGACAACAACATCTCCAAGACGGGCATCGCCCGGCTCATCGACGCGGTCAACGAGGCCGCCGAGCTCGCCGAGGCGACCAAGTGCCGCGAGGTCATGGCGCTGGCCACCTCCGCCGTGCGCGACGCGGCCAACTCGGACGACGTGTTGGCCAAGGTGGAGAAGGAGACCGGCATCGAGCTGCGGGTGCTCTCCGGTGAGGACGAGGCGCGCATGACGTTCCTCGCCGCGCGTCGGTGGTACGGCTGGAGCGCGGGGCGGATCATCAACCTCGACATCGGTGGTGGGTCGTTGGAAATGACCCACGGGGAGGACGAGCTGCCCGAGCAGGCGTTCAGTCTGCAGCTGGGCGCCGGCCGGCTCACCCACGACTGGTTCAAGACCGACCCGCCGGAGCGCAAGCGCATCAACCAGCTGCGTGACTACATCGACGCCGAGCTCGACGGGCCGGCCCGGGAACTCCGGGCGGCCGGTGAGCCCGACCTCGCGTGCGCCACCTCCAAGACGTTCCGTATGTTGGCCCGGCTCACGGGTGCGGCGCCGTCGTCGGAGGGCCCGCGCGTGGAGCGGGTCCTCACGGCCGCCGGTCTGCGGCAGGTGATCGCGTTTATCTCCCGCATGACGGCCGCCGACAGGGCAGAGTTGGAGGGCATCAGCTCCGACCGCTCGCATCAGGTGGTGGCGGGAGCGCTGGTGGCGGAGGCGTCCATGCGTGCGTTGGGTCTGGAAAGTGTGAAAATCTGTCCGTGGGCTCTGCGAGAGGGGCTCATCCTGCAGCGTCTCGACCGGGACGTGGGCGGCGACGGGAAGGGGAGCTGACGATGGCCGAGGATTCAGACGGTCAGCAGATCACCGTGGCGGAGTTGCTCAAGCGCATGGGCGCGGAGCAGCAGGACGCCCCGGCCGGGCGTCGGCGTCGCCGGGCCGACGAGGGCGGCGGACTCAACGTCTCCGAGCTCACCGGTGAGATCCCCAAGATCACCGACGACACCGTGCTCAGTGGTCGCGCGGCGCGGCGTCGGGCGCGGGAGGCCGAAGAGGCCGCGGCCGCCGGTGG
>NZ_JAALDN010000071.1 GCF_014144855.1 Dietzia maris
CCGCCGATGCGCAGGGTGGTCAGGTCCGCGAGGCGGGCACCGGGCGCCACGTCGATGCCGCTGATGTGGGACAGCTCGGCGACGACCGGGTCGGCGGGGTGCGGATGGGTGCCCGCGGGGGTCGGCGCGGTGCCGGCGGGGTCGGGCGACGACGGGTTCACACGACCGAGGGTAACCGGCGGCTTGTAGGGTCTGACCCCATGGCGACCCGCTTCTCCCACACGGCACGTATCGACACGCACGTCGAGAACGTGTTCACCTCCTACGGCGACGAGGCCTTCTGGCGCGACCGCATCGCCGCCGTCGGTAGCCCCGAGGACACCCTCGACGACTTCTCCACCACCGGCGACACGATCACCGTGACCGTCACCCAGCACATCCCCGACTCCGACATCCCCGACCTGGCGCGCAAGGTCCTGCCCGGGCAGCTGGTGATCGTCCGGACCAGCACCTTCGGCGACTTCGACGGCGAGCGGTTCACCGGATCGGCCCGCGCCGAGGCCGCCGGTGGGCTCGGGATGATCGACGGCGGCGCCGAGACCGTCCACCGGGACGGGGCGGCCCACGAATCCGTCTCCGGTCAGGTCAAGGTGTCGGTGCCGCTGCTCGGCGGCAAGCTCGAGAAGCTCGTCGTGGGGCACCTGGACCGACTGTTCGAGGCCGAGTACCAGCACCTGCGCCGCTGGACCGCCGCCCGCTGACCTGCGGCGGGGACGTGGGCACTGCACTCCCGGCCCGGATCGGTGACAATCGGACGAATGCAGCAGCCGCACGACACCCAACGCCTCCCCGCCTACGACCGACCCGGCGTCCAGCACGCCGAGACCGCGCAGTTCGCCGCAGCGCCTGGAACCGGCTCGCAGGGCCCCGGCGCCTCCGACACGGGTGGACCCTGGACGGCCGGGCGCAGCCCGGGCGGATCCCGCTCGGGCGGATCCCGCTCGGGCGGGCCCGGTTCGGGCGGATCCGGCGCTGAGGGCGGGAGCCGGCGGGGACGCGGGCCGCTGATCGCGCTCATCGCGGCGCTTCTCGCCGTCGGTCTCGTCGCGGCCTTGGTCGGTCTCGAGTTCGGCATGCGCAACGCCATCAAGAACCGCATGAGTGACGAGGTGACCGCCAGCCTGGGGTCGCCCGCCCAGGTCGAACTCGGCGCGCGCCCGGTGATCCTGTCCTACATCGACGGCAACCTCGGCTCCGTGCGCATCACCACCGACGGCTCGGCCGCCGACGGCGCGACCGGACCGGCACCGCAGATCGACATCCGGGCCGACGGCGTGCGCACCGAAGGCGACCTGACCTACGTGGACTCGCTGACCGGGACCGCGTTCGTCTCCGAGCAGACCATGTCCGCCGCCGCCCAGTCCGAGGGCGCGGCCGGCGACACCCTGCTCGGCGGGCTGATCCAGGTCCAGGAGATCATCGCCGACCCCGCCGCCGGCACCCTGCGGGTCTCGATCAGCGGCCTGGCCGAGGCGGTCGTGACGCCGAGGCTCATCGGTGGCGACCTCGAGATGCAGCCGGAGCAGGCGTCGATCCTCGGCTTCCCGCTGCCCTCCGAGTTCCTCGGCGGGACCGTCTCGATGATGGACTCGGCGCTGGCCGAACTGCCCGAGGGAGTCCAGTTGACCGGCGTCCGGGTGGTGCCGGGCGGCATGACCGTCGACATCGCCGGTCAGGATGTCGTGCTCGAGGCGACCGAGTGACCCCTGCGCCTCATGCGGACGGCAGGGTCTTGGGCGGCAGGGGCACGGGCGGCAGGGGCACCGGCGGCAGTGACGCCGGCACCCGCCTGCTGCTCATCGCCGACACCCACGTCCCCACGCGGGCCCGCGACCTGCCCGAGCGGGTGTGGGACGAGGTCGACGCCGCGGACATCGTGATCCACGCGGGCGACTGGATGGACGTGGGGCTTCTCGACTCGTTGGAGGAACGCTCGGCTCGACTCATCGCCTGCTGGGGCAACAACGACGGCCCGGACCTGCGCGAGCGCCTGCCCGAGGTGGCACGCGAGACGATCGACGGCGTGCGTCTGGTGGTGACGCACGAGGCCGGCGCGTCCGCGGGCCGCGACACACGCATGGCCAAGGCCTACCCGGACACCGACGTCCTGGTGTTCGGGCACTCGCACATCCCGTGGGACACCACCGCGCCGAGGGCGTCCGGCCAGGGCGGCCTGCGACTGCTCAACCCGGGCTCCCCGACCGACCGGCGTCGCCAACCGCACTGCACCTACATGACCGCGACCATCGACGGCGGCGCGCTGGGTGACGTCGAGCTGCACCGGCTCTGACGTCGCCCCGCCGCTTTGCGCCCGACCGGCGACCGCGGAATCTGCCTACCCTGGGGCCATGAGCAATGACACCACCATGCGCGCCGTGCACCAGGACACCCTCGGGGAGCCGGACGTCCTCGCCGTCGTCGACCTCCCCCGCCCCACCCCGCGCACCAACGAGGTCCTCGTCCGCGTCGAGGCCGCCAGCGTCAACCCCACCGACTGGAAGCACCGTGAGAACGGCGGCTTCCTCGGCACGCCCCCCTTCGTGCTCGGGTGGGACCTGTCCGGTGTGGTCGAGGAGGTGGGCATCGGCGTCGCCCGCTTCTCCCCCGGCGACGAGGTGTTCGGGATGCTCTCGTACCCGTTCGGGCACGGAGCCCACGCCGAGTACGTCGCCGCCCCCGCGGCCTGGTTCGCCCCCAAGCCCGCCTCCCTCGACCACGTGCAGGCCGCCGCCCTGCCGCTCGTGTCGCTGACCGCATGGCAGGCGCTCGTCGAGTACGCCGACATCCAGCCGGGTCAGCGGGTGCTCATCCACGCCGCCGCCGGCGGGGTCGGGCACGTGGCCGTCCAGATCGCCAAGGCCCGCGGCGCATACGTGATCGGCACCGCCAGCGCCGGCAAGCACGACTTCCTGCGCGAGCTCGGCGTCGACGAGGCAATCGACTACCACGACGTCGACATCGCCGAGGCGGTCAGCGACGTGGACGCCGTGCTCGACACGATCGGCGGTCAGACGTCCCTCGACTCCCTGCGGACGCTGCGCCCCGGCGGGATCGTGGTGTCGATCCTGCCCGTGGGGTCCGGCGACTTCTTCCGGGAGGCCGAGGAGCTGGGGGTGCGTGCGGTCCGGATGCTCGTGGATTCCTCGCGCCACGACCTGGTCTCGATCACCGAGCTCGTCGAACAGGGTGCGCTCCGGGCGACGATCGCCGAGGTCTTCCCGTTGGAGCAGGCCGCCGAGGCGCATCGTCGCGGCCAGACCGGTCGGACCGCCGGCAAGATGGTGCTGACCACGGGCTGATCCCGGGCGGTCGGCAGTCGGACGGTCGGCAGTCGGACGGTCGGCAGTCGGGCGACGCGGCTATTCGGGGAAGCCCTCCAGCACCGCGCGGGAGCCCGACAGCCCGAGGCGGGTCGCACCGGCGGCGATCATCGCGCGGGCGGCATCCGCGTCACGGATCCCGCCCGAGGCCTTGATGCCCAGCCGGCCGCCCACCGCCCGGTGCATGGCCTCGACCGCGCGCACGCTGGCGCCGCCGGCGGGGTGGAAACCGGTGGAGGTCTTGACGAAATCGGCCCCCGCCCGGGCGACGGCATGGCAGAGGGCCTCGATTCGTTCGTCGCCCGCCTCCTCGCCCAGCGCCTTGTGGATGGCCGCGGTCTCGAGGATCACCTTGATGACCACGGGCGGCGGCACGGCATCCCGCATGGCCAGCACATCGGCCATGACCTCGTCGACCAGTCCGGCGATGGCGGCGCCCACATCGATCACCATGTCCACCTCACGGGCCCCCTGGTCCACCGCGAGCCTGCCCTCCATCGCCTTGACCAGCGAGTGGTGCTTGCCGGAGGGGAAACCGGCCACCGTGGCGACGACGAGCTCCTCACCCCGCACCGGGAGCATGGCCGGGCTCACGCACACGGCCTTGACTCCCAACTCGCGGGCCTCGTCGACGCAGGCCCGGACGTCGTCGCGGGAGGCGTCGGGGGAGAGCAGGGTGTGGTCGATCATGGCGGCGACCCGGGCGCGGGTCAGCTCGTTCGTCGCAGTGGCGTCCATGCCGGCCAGCCTAGCGGGGGCGCCCGTCTTCCCTGCTGGCACAATGGGCACTCATGTCACGTCGCTTCGTCCTCACCCTGGGTTGCCCGGACCGCATCGGTATCGTCGCCCGGATCGCCACCTTCCTCGCCGAGCTGGGCGGGACGATCACGGAGGCGGCCTACCACGCGGACGAGGACTCGAACTGGTTCTTCACCCGCCAGTCCGTGAGCGCCGAGTCGATCGGCATGGAGATCGACGAACTGCGGCGCCGCTTCGAGCGGGTTGCAGCCGAACTGGGCCCGGAGACCGACTGGCACATCTCGGACTCCTCCGAGCCCAAGGACGTCGTCATCCTGGTCTCGAAGGAGGGGCACTGCCTCCACGACCTGCTGGGTCGGGTGGAGAGCGGTGACTACCCTGCGCGGGTCCGGGCCGTGATCGGCAACCACGAGAACCTGCGCGGCATGGCCGAGTCGCACGGTGCGCCCTTCCACCACGTGCCGTTCCCGGCCGACCCCGCCGAGCGAGGCCCGGCATTCGCGGAGGTCGCCGCGATCGTCGACGAGATCGACCCGCACGCGATCGTGCTGGCCCGCTTCATGCAGGTCCTGCCGGACGAGCTCTGCACGAAGTGGGCCGGGCGTGCCCTCAACATCCACCACAGCTTCCTGCCCAGCTTCGTGGGCGCCCGCCCCTACCACCAGGCGCATGTCCGCGGCGTGAAACTGATCGGGGCGACCTGCCACTACGTGACCGCCGACCTCGACGAGGGGCCGATCATCGAGCAGGACGTCATCCGCGTGGACCACACGGCGACGGTGAAGGACATGGTCCGGCAGGGGCGCGACGCCGAGAAGCTGGTCCTGGCCAAGGGGCTGCGCTGGCACCTCGAGGACCGGGTGCTGGTCCACGGCGGACGCACCGTCGTGTTCACCTAGGTCCGCTCCCGGGAAAGTCAGCTCCCCTGGGAGGTCCGCTCCGGGGGAGGTCAGCCCTTGGGGAAGCCGTGCCGCTCGCTGAGCAGGGTCTCGGCCGCCGAGAGGAAGATCAGGCGGGCGGCGGCGCCGGCCCGGGGCATGATCCCCGTGACCCTCTTGATGATGACGGACTGGTCCATCCCGGCGTCGCGCATCGTCTCCACCAGGATGTCGAGCGCCTCGGCCGACGTACTCTGCCCCTTGAGGAACAGGCGACCGATCTTGTCGATCCCCTCCTCACCGACCCCGAGGACGATGAGTTCGCGGAACAGCTCGTACATGTAGCGGTCCGCGAAGAAATGGTCGGCCGCACTCGGCTCACTGACCAGGCCGATGGCCGATCCCTGGTCGAGGAGTTCCTCGGCGAACTCGAAACCCGCGACGGCCTCCACGCCGCCACGAGGGAGGCGGCGGCGGGTGCCGCTCGAGCGTCGCTCCGGTAGGACGGCGTCCGAGTTCAGCAGCTCGGAGAGCGTGAAGCCGTGGCGCTCCGCGATGAACAGCTCCTCGATGGTGGCGAACGTGTAGCCGCGGTCGAGCAGCCGGAGGATCTGGTTCAGTCGGTTCTTGTGGTCGGGCCCGTAGAACGCGGTGCGACCCCTGCGGACGGGGGCCGGGAGAAGTCCCCGCTCCTGGTAGACGCGGATGTTACGCACCGTGGTGCCGGAGTCCTCGGCCAGCTCCTCGATCCGCTGGAACCCGTCGGCCTCCGGTGGTGTCACCTGCGCCGTCCCCCGACAGCGGGCCGGACGTCGGCGAAGAACACACCCACTGCCACCATCGCGATGATGCTGAGGAAGCCGAACGGCCGGATCGCGAACATGAGGGCGGCCACGGCGCAGATGCCGATCCAGGCGGGCTTGGGCCACTTGCCCTCGATCGAGTACGCCGACGCGGGCGGGAGGACTGCCAGCACCAGTCCCGCCAGGGCCCACACGACGAGCGCGCCCTGGATAGCCAGCTGGACCATGCCCCACGTCCCGGGAAGAGTGTCAATCACGCGGCCCAGTGTAGTCGGCACTCATGTCACCGCGGTG
>NZ_JAALDN010000072.1 GCF_014144855.1 Dietzia maris
CGCGGTGCCGGCCGTGCTGGCCGTACTGGCTGCGGCACGGTCGGCCACCGGCGCCGCCCCATCGGCCACGGGGGTCGCGGGTGGGGCCACGGTCATGGCCGGGTCGCCGGTTCCAGGTCGCTCGGGACGAGACCGCGCAGCGTCGCCAGGTCCTTGCGGGTGGCGATCGCTATCCGGTTCCATGCGTTGATCGTGACGATCTCCATGACCAGCTGTCCAGCCCCACCTTCGCCCCGGTGGTGGACCACCTCGTCCCACAGCTCGTCGGGCACGGAGTCCTCACCGTCGATGCGGGTGACGGCGTCCGCGAACGCCAGGACCGCCCGCTCGGCCGGGGACAGCTCGTCGGCGTGGGCGTGCCAGTTTTCGGAGACCGCGATCCGGGTGCCGCTCCAGCCGTCCCTGCGGGCATCGCGTCGGTGCATGGCCAGGCAATAGCGGCAGCCGTTCACCGCGGAGACGCGGAGCCGGATGAGGTGGCTGTCCTCCCGGGAGACCCGCGCCCGCGAGTAGGCCTCGAGTGCCAACATGGGTGCCATCGCGCCCGCGCTGACCTGTTTGCGCTGTTCGGTGCTGCGTCGTGGTGTGCTCATGCCTCTTCGACGCACGAGCACCGCGAAGTGTGACACCGAGTCGCCACGCCGGACCCGCGCCCCAGCCCGGAAAGCCACCGGCACCCCGCCGGGCGCATCGGGGCGTTCCCCTATGTCATCGAGGGCCTAGCGGTTCTAGCATTGAGCCCATGACCGACCCGGACGACCTGCTGCTCTCCGACTCCGAGCGGCTGCACGCCCTCATGGCGCTCGGCGACCACTACGCGTCCGGCCGGCTCGACGACGCCGAGTTCCACGCCCGGTCCGGCGACGTGGCCGCGTCCCGCACCCTCGGCCAGCTCCGCGGCTCGTTCGTCGACCTGCCCGGCGGGACGCCGCTGACCTCGGTCGACGGCATGATCGTGCAGTCGGCCACTGCCACCGGTGGCGAGCTGGAGGTCTCGTCGTCGTCCTCGTCGACTTCGTCCGCCCTGTCGCCGGGGTCCCCCACAGGCGCCGGGGCGCCCGCGACCCGCGGCACCGACGCCGACCTGGAGGACCTGCGCAGGCGCGGGAAGCTGGTCGAGTCGCTCGACGGCGTGGTGATCGGACTGACGCTCATCACGTTCCTCGTCCTGCAGATCATCGTGGACTGGCAGTACGCGTGGATGGTGTGGCCTTCGCTGGTTCTCACGCTGGGCCTCCCCCGGCTCGTGCTGCGCTACACGGATTCCGACGAGAAGACGTACGAGAAGCTCAAGAAGGCCGACGAGAAAGCGCGCGAGGAGCGGCTGCGGGCGGCGACCGAGCGGATCCGTGAGCTGGGTGACGGGCGGGAGAACCGCGACTGACCTACCCGGTCGCGTTCGGTGGGCCACCGCTCCCCGCGCGGGTGCCACTGCCCCCACCGCTGGTGCCGCTGTTCCGCCCGCCGATGCGGTCGGCCTCATCACGCCTGGCCAGGGCAGTGGCCACCACGGGGAACAGCCCCATCCCCACGCCGACGGCCACGATCGTCGCGCCGATCCCCAGGGAGGCCAGCACGGGGACCCGGCGCTGGGCGAGCGCGGCATCACACGCCTCCTGCGCCTCCGTGCTCGGCTGGGGGCGCTCTCCCCGGAGGAGGTCCTTCCAGCTCAGCGAGGTGAGGGCGTTGTCCTTGTCGCGAGCCTCGGTGTAGTCGGGGCTGAAGTAGGTCCCGCAGTCCACCCGCTGCACGAAGCCCCCCGTGGACACGCCGATGCTGCCCAGCAGGATCCCGCCGAGCACCACGAGCAGGCCGAGAACCGCAACGAGTGCGCCGATCACGCGAGTGGTCACCGCGCCATCGTCACATCCGCGGGGCCGCACCGCATCCGCGCCGGACGCCCGCGGTCAGGTGTCCTCGGGCTCAGGTGTCCTCGGGCTCAGGTGTCCTCGAGTGCGACGCCCTTGCGCTCGGGAAGGGTGAAGGCGGCGAGGGCGGCGACGACGAAGGCCGCGGCGAAGACCCCGAAGACCATCACCGTGTCGCCCAGATCGAGCAGGAGCGGCACGAGCAGTGGCGCAATGATGGAGGCGATCCGCCCGAACGCCGCCGCGGCGCCGGTGCCGGACCCGCGGGTCGAGGTGGGGTAGAGCTCCGGTCCGATCGCGTACAGAGCGCCCCACGCGCCGAGGTTGAAGAACGACAGCGCCATGCCCGCGGCGATGATCGTGGCCGGGGAGTCCGCCAGGCCGAACAGTCCGGCCGCCACCGCCGAACCGGTGAGGAACACCGCGAGCGTGACCCGCCGACCCCAGATCTCGATGAGCCACGCCGCCACCGCGTACCCCGGCAGCTGGGCGAGGGTGATGATGAGCGTGTAGCCGAACGACTTCACCAGATCGAAGCCCTGCGAGACGAGCAGGCTGGGCAGCCAGATGAAGGCGCCGTAGTAGGAGAAGTTGATCCCGAACCACACGATCCACAAAGCAGCGGTGCGCTTACGCAGGCGCGCGGACCAGATGGACTCGGCGGGCTCGCCGGGCTCGGCGGTCTCGGCGGTCTCGG
>NZ_JAALDN010000073.1 GCF_014144855.1 Dietzia maris
CCCCACCGCCGGGAACACCGGCGACACGCCCAGGTCGCGGCACAACTCCAACCAGGCGGAATGGGTGGCGAACCGGTACGGCAACACGCACACGTCGAGCGCGGCGAACTCGGGCAGCAACGGCGCCAGGTCCAGCGACTCGTACCTCACCAACCGCACCGACTCCCAGCCGCCCTCGGCCGCCAGCTCCGCCACCAGATGGTGCCCGCCGGCCTCGCGGTCCTCGCCGCACGCGTCGCGCCACGCCTGCGCCTCCACCACGATCCGCAGGTGCGCGCCCCGCCGCCCGTGGGCGACGGGCGCCAGCTGGTCCAGCAGCTCCGGGCCGTCGATGTTCTCGCCCATCCGCTCCAGCAACACCCCCACCACCACCGGATCGCCGGGACCGCGCAGGTGCTTGCCGGCGCGGATGGCGGAGGAGACCTCGTCCTCGTCCAGCAGCCGCGGGTGCGGCACGACCACCGGTTCGACGCCCCACCGCACCCACAGCTCGTACGCCGCCACCTCGGTCAGCGTCACCACGGCAGCGGCCGCCTCGACCAGTGTGCCGGTGTGATCGCGGTGCGGGAGTTCGTCCTCGTGGGACGGGTAAACGATGTCGTGGACGGTGAGCACCATCGGCACCCCGGCCCGCGCCAGGTGCTCCACCACCCCGTCCACGCTCTCGGGCTCGAGGTAGTCGTAACCGAAGTGCACGTGCGCCAGGTCGACAGTGCGCAGCGGGTCGCCGTCGCGATGAATCTCGCCCGACGCCTCGTGGCCGGGATCGAACTCCGCGGGAGTCACCGCCTCGGGCGGGGTCTGCCCGTTCACCACCCCGGGCCGGACGGGCACCAGCTCTACGTGCTCAGCGCCATCCAGGCCGGTGATACGGCGAACCGCGGGATGGGCGGCCGGCAGCACCGCCACCCGGACCCGGGAATGTTCACCCCGATCAGACATACGATCAATCTAGACCGTCACCCCAGACCGCGACGCAGGTCCTCGATGAGGTCGCCCGCGTGTTCCAGCCCCACGGACAGGCGGACCACGTTGTCGCCGATGCCCACCGCGGCGCGGGCCTCGGGCTCCATGGACGCGTGGGTCGTCGTCGCGGGATGGGTCACCAGCGTCTTGGCGTCGCCGAGGTTGTTGGAGATGTCGATGACCTCGAGCGAGTTGAGCAGGGCGAAACACTCCTTCTTGCCGCGGCCGCCCTCGTCGTCGTCGTACTTCAACCCGAACGTCACCACCGACCCGCCGCCCGACATCTGCGCCCGCGCCAACTCGTACTGGGGGTGCGACTCGAGCATCGGGTATGTCACCCGCTCCACGGCCGGGTGCGACTCCAGGAACCGCGCCACCTCCAGCGCGTTGGCACTCATCCGCTCGACGCGCAGGCTCATGGTCTCCAGGCCCTTGAGCAGGACCCACGCGTTGAACGCGCTCATCCCGAACCCGGCGTGGCGCATGAGGTTCTGCACAGGGCCGGAGATGTACTCCTCGGTGCCCAGCACGGCGCCGCCGAGCACGCGGCCCTGGCCGTCGATGTGCTTGGTGGTGGAGTACACGACGATGTCCGCGCCCAGCTCGAGCGGCTTCTGGTGCAGGACGGTGGCGAAGACGTTGTCCACCACGACCTGCGCGCCGGCGGCGTGGGCGAGATCGCACACCGCGCGAACGTCGACCAGCTCCTGCATGGGGTTGGAGGGGGTCTCAAAGAAGACTGCGTCGGTGGGCTCGCTGAGCGCCTCGCGCCACTGGTCGAGGTCGGCGCCGTCGACGAACACCGTCTCCACACCCCACCGCGGCAGGATTTCGGCACAGATCACGTAACAGGAGCCGAACAGCGCGCGCGAGGCCACCAGGCGCGACCCGTTCCCACACAGCGCGGCCAGGGCCACGAATACCGCGGACATGCCGGAGGAGGTGGCAAAGCACGCCTCGGCGCCCTCGATCTGCCGCAGCCGCTCCTGGAACATCGCGACCGTCGGGTTGCCGTAGCGGGAGTAGACGAACCGCTGCTTCTCGCCGTTGAACGACGCCTCGGCCGCCTCCGCGGACTCGTAGACGTAGCCGGAGTTGAGGAACATCGGCTCTGTGGTCTCCTCGAAGCCGGTGCGCATCTGCCCGGCCCGCACGCCCAGGGTGTCGGGGTGGAGACCGTCGGGGAGCTCGTTGTTTCTCATCGCTGCTTTCTTGTGTGTGGTGCGTGGGTGATGCGGCGGGGCGAGGGGCGTACGGGCGTGGCGGGCTGGCCGTGGTGGCCCGGTCAGGACTGGCGCCAGGCCAGGCCCGCGACCTTCCACCCGTTGACGGTGCCGCGGTGTCCGGCGGCGTCCGGGTCGCCCTCGAACCCCTCGGCCACGTTGTAGGCGGTGCGGTATCCGGCGGCGGTGGCCAGGCTCGCGGCGGCGGCGGACCGGCCACCACTGCGGCACAGGAACAACACCGGTGTCTCCGCGGCGACACCGGCCTCGCCGAGGTGCTCGACGAACCGCTCGTTGGGCTGGCCCGCCGAGGTCATCCACTCGATGCCCAGCGTGCGCTTGCCCAGCTCGGACAGATCGGCGCCGCCGACCCACTGCCACTCGGCGCTGGTACGGACGTCCACCAACACGGCGTCGGGATCGGAGGCGAGCAGATCCCAGGCCTGGCGGGGCGATAGATCCCCGGCGTAGTCGCTCATGGGTGTCGATTATGCTCCCCCGACGACCGATCGGCGGGGTCGAGGTACCCCGCTCGCTTTTCTGTGCGACGATCGCGGACATGACGCCCGTCACAAAGACCCCGTTCCGTGTGGCCGTCGTGGGCTCCGGTCCGGCGGGGGTGTACGCCAGCGAGGCACTGCTGGACTGGAGTGACAACCGGGATCCCTCCGGACGCGGGATCGTGGTGGACCTCATCGACCGGTTGCCGGTCCCCTACGGTCTGCTGCGCCACGGCGTGGCCCCCGATCACCCCCGGATCAAGGGCATCGCCCGCACGCTGGAAGGGATCGCCGCCGACCCTCGCATACGGTTTCTCGGCAACGTCGAGTTCGGCGACGACCTCACCCTGGACGACGTGCACCGCTTCTACCACGCGGTCGTCTTCTCCACCGGCGCGCTCGCGGACCGTCGGCTCGGCATCCCGGGCGAGGACCTCGAGGGGTCGTACGGGGCCGCCGAGTTCGTGACCTGGTACGACGGCCACCCGGATGCGCACCCCGAGTGGGCGCTGACCGCGGAGCGCGCGGCCGTGGTGGGCGTCGGTAACGTCGCCCTGGACGTGGCGCGCATGCTGGTGCGCAGCCCCGAGCAGCTGGAGACCACCGACATCCCCGAGCACGTCCGCACCGGGTTCGGCACCAACACGACCCGGGTGGTGTCGGTGATCGGCCGCCGCGGCCCCGTGCACGCCAAGTTCACGCCCCTGGAGCTGCGGGAGATGACCAAGGTGGAGGGCGTCACCATCGTGGTGGACCCGGCCGACCTGGAGTACGACGACGACGAGGCGCGCACCCTCCGCGAAAGCGATCGCCGGGTCGGGCAGGTGTGCACGCAACTCGAGAAATGGGCCGGGGCACAGCGTGAGGCCGGGCACGGTTCGGCGGATGAGGCCGAGGCCGCGGCCCTCGCGGCCGGCGAGCGGGTGGTGCGGTTCCGCTTCCACCGGTCCCCGGTCGAGATCCTGGGGTCCGACGGCCGGGTGTCCGGGCTGCGTCTGGAGGTGACCGAGCCCGTCCCCGGACCCGAGGGCGTCGGCGGGCGGGTGCGCAGCAGCGGCCGGACGGAAGACCTGCAGGTCGAGGCGGTCTATCGCGCGGTCGGCTACCGCTCGGCCGCCCTGGAGGGGGTGCCCTTCGACCACGACTCGGCGACCATCCCCAACGACTCCGGCCGGATCCTCGACTCGCCGGGCGGTCAGCACCTGCCGGGGCTGTTCACCGCGGGCTGGGTCAAGCGCGGGCCGTCCGGGGTGATCGGCACCAACCGTTCCTGCGCGGTGGAGACCGTGGGCCAGCTGGCCACCGAGCTCGAGTCCGGCACCCTGCCCGAGCCCTCCGAGCCGGACCCGCAGGCCGTGCGCGACCTGCTCACCGACCGCGGCGTGGACCTCGTCGACGGCGACGCCTGGCTGGAGATCGACGCGCACGAGCGTGGGCTCGGCGAGGCGGCGGGCCGCGAACGCACCAAGCTGCCGGGCCGCGCGGAGATGCTGGAGGTCGCTCGCGCCTCCCGTTCCACCGCCCGCTGACCCTTCCCTCCCCTGTCGGGTCCGCTCCACCGCGAGCCTCTGAGAAATCCGCTACTCGGATTCCCGATCCGCTACCCGAATCCGGGTAGCGGATCCGGAGACGGGGTAGCGGATTGTGCCGGGGTGGTTTTTCCGGCCGGGGCGGTCGATGCGGGGCGCTGTCGGTGTCGGGGATGCGGGGCGCTGCCGGTGTCGTGAATGTGGGGCGCTATCGCTATCGGGGTCAGTCCGTCTCCGCGACGAGCCGGCCGATCTCGTCCAGTGACACCGTGCCCGGGTCGAAGTAGCGGGAGTGCGCGCTGCGCACAGAGTCGGCGCCCGAGCCAGGCTCGGTGACGTCCACCGCGAGCCCGCCGAACTCCCCGGTGCCCGGCCGTCCGCCGAGCACGCCGGTGACCGACCACCACGGCACCGGATCCCAGCGCGAGGCGACTCCCACCACCTCGTCCTGTCCCGCCCCACGCGCGACGCCGGCCTCGTCGACCCGTTGCACGGCGATCGAGTCGACACCCGCGCCGGGACTGCCGACGTGGATCATCCGGTCGGCTGCCAGCCCCAGCGGGTCCGCGGCGGCCACCCCCAGGACCACGGACCCGTAGCTGTACCCCACCGCGGCGTGGGGGGCATCGTCGCCGTCCCTCCGCTCGACCGCGTCCAGGCCCG
>NZ_JAALDN010000074.1 GCF_014144855.1 Dietzia maris
GCCTTCCCCTGCGCCACTGGAGCCTCAACACGACTCGGTAGAACCTAGTGTTCCTTTAGCACCGTAGGTCACAGGGAACACATGTGAAACATCGGTCGGCAAAATACACTGCTGTAACTTGCATAACAGCAGGACGGGCGGCGTGTCGCGAACTGGACACCGCTGTCGGAAAAGCGACGTTTCGGCGTCTTCTCAGCGTGAGCGACGTCGCAGGACGATCGCGAAGGCGACGAGCGCGAGCACGGTGACCACGATCGCGGCCGCGGTCAGGGCGCCCCATGGCGGAGCGGGGGCGGTGACCTTGTGAGCGAAGACCGCGGCGGAGGCCACCGGGTCGAACTCCTCCCAGGCGTCATCCTGTCCGGCCTCGAGTTGGTGGCGCGGGATCGAGTCGCTGGAGCTGCCGATGAACACCGGGGTGCGCACGAGGATCGTGCCGTCGTACTCCTCGCCCAGGAACGCCGCGAGGTCACGGGCGTCCGTGTAGACGGTCGCCGGCGCCTCGGTGTAGACCACTTTCAGGTCCAGACCTCGATCACCGGCCTCGTCCACCACGGTCCGGAGGCCCTCGACGAACGGTGCAGGTGCGGCGACCCCGTCGTCGGCGAGGTCGGCGACCACGGCCTGGTAGTCCAGCCAGGGCGGGACCTCGTCCTCCCGTAACGACATGATCGGCTCGGCCGCATACGCGAGCACCGTCACGGGATCGGAGGGAGTGTCCACGTGCGACATGGTGCCATCTCTCCGTCGTCGCCCACGAACCCACGCGCCGCTCGACGGCGATAACCGCAGTCGCGTGCCCACGTTCGGGCGTGCCGGGGGCTATACAGGACGGGCGTACTGGTAAATTGGCGGCCGAAGACGGATCACAGGGTCCACAATGGATGCTGTGTCCGCCCCGGCGCCGCCGCCCGAGACAGACGCGGTGACACCGGGAGGGATGACGAACCGACATTCGCACCACGAGTGGAGCTGACGTGACAGCAAGCATTGATAGTTTCGGCGCCAAGGGGACCCTTGAGGTCGGCGACGAGACCTACGACATCTACCGCCTGTCGGCGGTTCCGGGGGCCGAGAAGCTCCCTTACTCGCTCAAGGTCCTCACCGAGAACCTCCTGCGCACCGAGGACGGCAAGAACGTCACCAAGGCGCACATCGAGGCCCTGGCGAGCTGGGACCCCAGTGCCGAGCCCGACACCGAGATCCAGTTCACGCCGGCCCGCGTGATCATGCAGGACTTCACAGGCGTGCCCTGCATCGTCGACCTCGCCACCATGCGTGAGGCCGTCGAGAAGCTCGGTGGAGACCCGGACAAGGTCAACCCCCTCGCCCCCGCCGAGATGGTCATCGACCACTCGGTGATCATCGAGTCCTTCGGTCAGGCCAGCTCGTTCGAGAAGAACGTGGAGATCGAGTACGAGCGCAACGAGGAGCGGTACCAGTTCCTGCGCTGGGGTCAGGGCGCGTTCGACGACTTCAAGGTCGTCCCCCCGGGCACCGGCATCGTCCACCAGGTCAACATCGAGTACCTGGCGCGCACGGTGATGGTCCGCAACGGCCAGGCCTACCCCGACACCTGTGTCGGTACCGACTCGCACACCACCATGGAGAACGGTCTCGGCGTCCTCGGCTGGGGCGTCGGCGGCATCGAGGCCGAGGCCGCGATGCTCGGTCAGCCGATCTCCATGCTCATCCCCCGCGTCGTGGGCTTCAAGCTCACCGGTGCGATCAAGCCGGGCGTCACCGCCACCGACGTGGTGCTGACGATCACCGAGATGCTGCGCAAGCACGGCGTCGTCGGCAAGTTCGTCGAGTTCTACGGCGCCGGTGTCGCGGCCGTGCCGCTGGCCAACCGCGCCACTATCGGCAACATGAGTCCGGAGTTCGGCTCCACTTGCGCCATGTTCCCGATCGACGGCGAGACCATCGATTACCTGCGCCTGACCGGCCGCGACGAGGAGCAGCTCGCCCTCGTCGAGGCCTACGCCAAGGAGCAGGGCATGTGGCTCCACCCGGACTCCGAGGAGCCCGTCTTCTCCGAGTACCTGGAGCTGGACCTCGGGGACGTCGTCCCGTCGATCGCCGGCCCGAAGCGTCCCCAGGACCGCATCGAGCTCTCCGATTCCAAGAGCGCGTTCCGCAAGGACATCCACAACTACGTGGACGGCGAGGCCAAGCCGCTCGGTGACACCGAGAAGGGCCGGATGCAGTCCGAGGGCGGTGCCCCGTCGGACAACGCCGGCAAGGTGACCCTCGCCCATGCCGAGGAAGGCGCGGTCCGCGCCGACGCGTCCACGCGTTCCGAGGGCCGCCCGTCGAAGCCGGTCGAGGTCAAGGTCGGCGACACGGAGATGGTGCTGGACCACGGCATCGTGTCCATCGCGTCGATCACCTCGTGCACCAACACCTCCAACCCGTCGGTGATGATCGGCGCCGGGCTCGTCGCCCGCAAGGCGCACGAGAAGGGCCTCACGGCCAAGCCGTGGGTCAAGACCTCCATGGCCCCGGGCTCGCAGGTCGTCACCGAGTACTACGAGCGTGCCGGTCTCTGGCCCGACCTGGAGGCCCTCGGCTTCCACCTCGTCGGCTACGGCTGCACCACCTGCATCGGCAACTCCGGTCCGCTGCCGGAGGAGATCTCCGCCGCGATCCAGGAGAACGACCTCACCGCGACCGCCGTCCTGTCCGGCAACCGGAACTTCGAGGGTCGGATCAACCAGGACGTCAAGATGAACTACCTGGCGTCCCCGCCGCTGGTCATCGCCTACGCGATCGCAGGCTCGATGGACTTCGACTTCGAGAACGACTCGCTGGGCAAGGACAAGGAGGGCAACGACGTCTTCCTCAAGGACATCTGGCCCACCTCCGAGGAAATCGAGGAGACCATCAAGGCCTCCATCTCGTCCAACGAGTACAAGTCCAAGTACGCCGACGTGTTCGCCGGTGACGAGCGCTGGCGCGGACTCAGCACCCCGGACGGCAAGACCTTCGAGTGGGACCAGAAGTCGACCTACGTCCGCAAGGCCCCGTACTTCGAGGGCATGGAGATGGAGCCGGAGCCCGTCACCGACATCAAGGGCGCCCGCGTCCTGGCCAAGCTCGGCGACTCGGTCACCACCGACCACATCTCGCCGGCGTCGACCATCAAGCCCGGTACCCCGGCGGCGCAGTACCTCGACGCCAACGGTGTGGAGCGCAAGGACTACAACTCCTTCGGCTCCCGCCGCGGCAACCACGAGGTGATGATCCGTGGCACGTTCGCCAACATCCGGCTGCAGAACCAGCTGCTGGACGGCGTGACGGGCGGTTACACCCGTGACTTCACCCAGGAGGGTGCGCCGCAGGCGTTCATCTACGACGCCGCGCAGAACTACGCCGAGCAGAACACCCCGCTCGTCGTGCTCGGCGGCAAGGAGTACGGGACCGGCTCCTCGCGTGACTGGGCCGCCAAGGGCACGCGCCTGCTCGGCGTCCGCGCCGTGATCACCGAGTCGTTCGAGCGCATCCACCGCTCCAACCTCATCGGCATGGGCGTCATCCCGCTGCAGTTCCCCGAGGGCGAGTCCCACGAGACGCTCGGGCTCGACGGCACGGAGACCTTCGACATCTCCGGCATCGAGGAGCTGAACAACGGCACCACGCCCAAGACGGTCAAGGTCACCGCCACCAAGGAGGACGGCCAGGTCGTCGAGTTCGACGCCAAGGTGCGCATCGACACCCCCGGTGAGGCGGACTACTACCGCAACGGCGGCATCCTGCAGTACGTCCTGCGGAACATGATCAAGGGCTGATCGGCCTCCCACATCAACGGCGGTGCGCGGTTTCCCCTGCTCAGGCAAGGTGGCTGCGCACCGCCGCGGTGTTTCCGAAGGAAGGTAGCGAGATGCCCAGGGTCAGTCAGGACCACATGGACGCCCGGCGACACCAGATCCTGTCAGGCGCACGTGAGTGCTTCGCCGAGTACGGGTTCGAGGGCGCCACGGTGCGTCGTCTGGAAGAGGCCACCGGACTGAGCCGGGGTGCCATCTTCCACCACTTCGACGACAAGGACGCGCTCTTCCTCGCACTCGCGCACGACGACGCGGCGGCGATGGCCGCCACCGTGGCCGCGCAGGGTCTGGTCCAGGTGATGCGGGAGATCCTCGCCGACCCCCAGGAGTTCTCCTGGCTCGGGACGCGTCTGGAGATCGCCCGGCGGATCCGCACCGACCCGGACTTCCGGGAACGGTGGACGGACCGACAGGCGGAGGTCGACGCGGCGGTCGTGGCCCGCCTCCGCGAACAGAAGGCGTCCGGAAGGATGCGCACCGACATCCCCGCGGACGTGCTGCGTGTGTACCTCGACATCGTGCTCGATGGCCTCATCACTCACCTGGCGACGGGTCGCGGCACCGAGCACGTCAGCGAGATGCTCGACCTCGTCGAGGCGTCCCTGCGGACCGGGCAGGGGTGACCCGGAGCCGGTCTCCCGCCGGGCCTGCCGCCTCCGCCGCCTCCGCCGCCTCCGCAGGTTCCCGCCGAGAAGAGGAAAACGCGCGTATCGGTCGAGTGAGCGTGCACGAGATCCTCTTCTCGGCGGGGCCACGGGAACGGCGCGTACGTTGGTCGCATGTCCACACCTGACAGGCAGATCCCCCAGCTCACCCTGAACGACGGCCGCTCGATCCCCCAGGTCGGATTCGGCACCTTCCAGGTCCCGCCCGCCGATACCGAGAAGGTCGTCACGGACGCGATCGAGGCCGGTTACCGCCACCTCGACACCGCTCAGATGTACGGCAACGAGGAGGGCGTGGGCCGGGCCGTCGCGGCGTCCGGGATCCCGCGCGACGAGTTCTGGATCACCACCAAACTCAACAACACCTTCCACGAGCGCACCGCCGCCCGTGAGGCCACCGAGCGCTCGCTCGAGGCCCTGGGCGGGCGCATCGACCTCTACCTCGTGCACTGGCCACTGGCGATGCACAACGACGTCGCCACCGTGTGGGAGACGATGGAGGAGATCCGCTCCGACCTGGCCGTCGACTCGATCGGCGTCTCCAACTTCACCGCGGCGAACCTCGCGCGACTGGCGGAGGCCGGCCTGAGCACCCCGACGGTCGACCAGATCGAGTCCAACCCGTATTTCGTCAACGACGACCTGCGCGCGGCGTGCGTCGAGCGGGGCATCGCCGTGGAGGCGTGGAGTCCGCTGGCCCAGGGCGCGGACTTCGGTGACCCCCAGTTGCAGGCGCTCGCCGAGCAGGTCGGGCGCACGGTGTCCCAGGTCGTGCTCCGGTGGGTGCTGCAGCGGGGCGACATCGTCTTCCCCAAGTCCTCGAGCCCGGCCCGCATGCGCGAGAATCTCGAGGTGTTCGACTTCGAGCTGTCGGACGAGCAGATGGCTTCCATCACCGCGCTGCACAACGGCACCCGTTCGGGCCCGGACCCGGACACCTTCGACTGGCGAGGCTGACCCCACCGGCTGACCCCACTGCCAGACCCCACCGCCAGACCGCGTCGAGAAGACAGTTCCGCACACGTATGCCGAGAGGGAGGTGTGCGGAACGCTCTTTTCGACGGCGCGACAGGCCGCAAGCGCCCTAGAGTCGGTCCATGACCACCACCGCGGCCACGGGCGGGGAGCCCGGCGCGGGCGGGGCTCCCCGCGGCGCGCCGGGCCGGACAGCGACCGACCGGTCCACCACGGCCCCGGTCCTCGCCTCGTACGCGGCGGGCAGCCTGGGCACGGGTGCGTTCGGCACCCTGCCCGGTTTGGTGCTGGCGTACTACCTCACCGACTCGATCGGGGTGGCGGCGGCCGTCGCGACGGTGCTCGTGCTGGTGCCCAAGGTCATCGACGTCCTGGCCTACCCGCTCATCGGCGCGATCTCGGACAGGGCGTCCCACCGCAGCGGCTATCG
>NZ_JAALDN010000075.1 GCF_014144855.1 Dietzia maris
CCAGGGCGCGTCGATCATCCTGCTGGCCCGCGGGCTGGCCAAGCATCGCTTCTTCACCGCGCGCGACGTCGCCGGGTTGGCGTGGTCGCAGGCCAAGTTCCGGATCTCCGGGGAGGAGAACGCCGAGGACGTCGCCACCGGACGCGACAAGGCCCTGAGCTTCGTCAAGGGTCGCACCGTCGCCGAACTGACCGAATTGAGCGAGGAGGTCGTGGACACCTCGATGCTCGACCGCGTCTGGCCGGGCACCCGCTCGCTGGTGCAGATGCACCTGGACGCCGGGCAGCAGGTCTGGCTGGTCACCGCGACGCCGGTGATGCTGGCGCGCGTCATCGCCACCCGGCTGGGATTGTCGGGGGCGCTGGGCACGGTCGCGGAGGAGGAGTACGGCGTCTACACGGGCCGGCTCGTGGGCGACATCCTGCACGGGCCCGGCAAGGCGCACGCGATCGCCAAGCTCGCCGAGGCCGAGGGCTTCGACCTGGCCAAGTGCTACGCGTACTCGGACAGTTTCAACGACATGCCGATGCTCACGATGGTGGGCAACCCGGTCGCCATCAACCCGGATTCGAAGCTGCGCAAGTACGCCTCGGAGAACGGCTGGAACATCAAGGACTTCCGCACCGTCCGCAAGGCCGCGAAGAAGGCGATGCCAGGCGTCCTCGCCGTCGGCGGGCTCGCGGGCGCCCGGGCGGCCGCGCGCTCGGACTACGCCAGCCGCGCGATGGACCGGGCGCGCCGCATCTTCTGACGCGGGTCCGCGCCGGGTCGCTCCCCCGCCGCCGGCTCAGCCGAAGAAGACGCTGCCGCGGCGGGCGAGGTTGCGGAACAGCGTGTTCTGGATGGTCTCCCGGACCTGGTCGGTGATCTCGAAGACCACCATCGGGTCCTCTGCGGCGTCGGGCCCCAGGTGCGAGGTCTCGATCGGCTCGCCGAACTCGATCGTCCACTTGGTGGGCAGCGGGATGCCGCCGAGCGCGCCGAGGAGCGGGAACGCGGGCGTGACGGGCATGTACGGCAGGCCGAGCAGCCGCGCGAGCGCCGGGACCTCACCGATCTTGGGGTAGATCTCCTCGGAGCCGACCACCGAGCACGGGATGATCGGCGCGCCAGCGGCCAGGGCGGTGGCCACGAACCCGCCGCGGCCGAAGCGCTGCAGGCGGTAGCGGTCGGCGAACGGCTTGCCGAGCCCCTTGAAGCCCTCCGGCCACACGGCCACCACGTGACCGCTCTCCAGCAGGCGCTCGGCGTCGGCGGCACAGGCCAGGGTCGCCCCCGCCCGGC
>NZ_JAALDN010000076.1 GCF_014144855.1 Dietzia maris
GACCCGTTCGCGAGGGTTGGAGTTGACTGGCCGGAGTTCCGCAGCTTGTAGGCATTCGTAGTAGTTCGTGATCGGGCCGTGCCTGGTCAGGGCCTTGCATGCTGTCTGGAATCCTGATTACTTGTAGGCACACGACTTTCGGCGTGTTCGGCTGGCCATGGGCGGTTGTCCGTGGTTTCATGTAGGCATGTACTTGCGTCAGACCAAGCGCACCAACCGGGACGGCTCGACGGTGTCGTATCTGCAGCTGGCGCACAACGAACGTCACCCGGATACCGGCGTTCCGAGGGCGAAGGTGATCCACAACTTCGGCCGAGCCGAGCAGGTCGACCGCAAGGGACTGGAGCGGTTGGTGTCCTCGATCTCGCGGTTCCTGACGCCTGAGCAGGCCACCGCCGCGGTGGCGGGCGGGGACGTGGAGATCCTTGATTCGCGTCGCCTCGGCGGGGCCTGGACCCTGGACCAGATGTGGCAGCGACTGGGCATCGGGGCGGCGATCCGCCGCGCCGCTGACGGTCGCCGGTTGGATGGGCAGTTCACCGAACGGGTGCTGTTCGCCCTGGTCGCCCAGCGGGCCTTGGAACCAGGATCGAAGCTGGCGGCGACCGGCTGGGTGGGCGAGCGGGTCGCGATCGACGGGCTGGCCGAACTGGGCGAGGATCACGCCTACCGGGCGATGGACTTCCTCCTGGAGGTGCTCGAGGAGATCGCCGCCGAGATCTTCGACTCCGTGGCGAACCTGCTCAACCTCGATCTGGACATCGTGTTCGTCGACACCACCAGCACCTATTTTGAGACCGACCACCCCGACGAGCTGCCCGAACTCCAGGACGACAACCCTGGCGACGAGGACGCCAATCCGGTCGAATCCGGGGCCCGCGCGTTCGGCCACTCCAAAGACTTCCGCACCGATCTACCGCAGGTGGTCATCGCGATGGCCGTCACCCGCGATGGCATCCCGGTGCGCTGCTGGGCCTTCCCGGGCGACACCGGTGACAGTCAGATCATCCGCACCATCAAGGACGATCTGGACGACTGGAACCTGCGCCGAATGGTGTGGGTCGCCGACCGTGGCTTCGCCTCGCAGGCCAACCGCAGCTATCTCACCCGCGGTGGCGGGCACTACATCCACGCCGAGAAGCTGCGCCACACCAACCGTGAGGCCACCGCTGCCCTGGCCCGCCCGGGGCGCTACCGCACTGTGGCCGGCAATCTGCGTGTGAAGGAAGTGCGCGTCGCCCCCGGTGGCCAGGGTGACGGCGATGGTGGCGCCCGGGCGGTGCGGTTCGTGATCTGCCACAACCCCGACCAGGCAGACCGCGACCAGGCAGTCCGGGCGAACCTGATGGACCATCTGGCCGGATTGATCGATGGCTCCGATGCGTGGACTCCCGCGAAGCGCTCGGAGTTCGTCGGCTCGCTGAAGAACAAGCCGGGCCTGCGCCGCTACCTGCGCCGTACCGCCACTGGCCTGCTGCGCATCGACCGGGCCGCCGCCAAGCGCGAGGCCCAGCTCGACGGCAAGTGGCTGCTGCGCACCTCCGACACCACCCTGACCGCCGAAGATCTGGCCGCGGCCTTCAAGCAACTCCTGGCCGTGGAGGCCGGCTGGCGGGACATGAAAAGCAGCCTCGGCCTGCGGCCGGTGTTCCACCGTCGCGAGGACCGGATCCGCGCCCACGTGCAACTGTGCTGGCTCGCACTGCTGTTGATCCGCGTCGCCGAGACCACCACCGGGCAGACCTGGCGCACCCTGCGGCATGAACTCGACCGGCTCCACCTGGTCACCCTGGCCACCAGCGAAGGCACCGTCAGGCAGCGCTCCCAGCCCACCGAGGCCCAAAAGCAGATCTGGCGCGACCTCGAACTGCCCGAGCCACCGAAGTTCGCCGACTTCACCACCACCTGACACCGCCCCGCGCGCAGACCCGCAGGGGCCGTAGTAACACGACCCCTGCGAGCTTCAACATGCCTTACCGCAGGCCACACCAACTTTCGGCGCCTACCGTGTGCCCACCAGCTGCGAAACCCCGGACTGGCAAGGACGGCTTTTTGAACGAGATGCTCAAGGCCGTCCTCGTGTCAAGGGACATTGGGATCTCCCTGTGGGCGGTCAGTTCATCTCCCTGCTCGCGGACAGCTGATCTCCCTGTGCGCGGTCAGTTCATCTCCCTGGTGGTCGGTTAGTGCAATGGGACCACCCCCTTGCCGGCGGTGGCTTCGGCGAGCCGGAGGGAGGTGCCCTCGGTGATGATGACGTGGGCGTGATGCAGGAGTCGGTCCACGGCGGCGGTGGCCAGGGTTTTGGGCATGAAGGTGTCGAATCCCGCGGGGTGCAGGTTGCTGGTGACCGCCAGGCTGCGGCGTTCGTAGGTGGCATCGACCAGGCGGTAGAACGCCTCTGCGGCGGCTTGACCCGCGGGCAGCATCCCGATGTCGTCGACGACGATGAGCTCGGCGCGGGTGATGCGGGCGATGACTTTGCCGGCGGAGCCGTCCACGTTGGCGCGTGCCAGGGCTTCAGTCAGCGATTCGAGGGTGAACCAGGAGACCCGCATGCCGGCGTCGATGACGTTGTGGGCCAGGGCCTCGACGAAGTGCGTCTTTCCGGTGCCTGAGGGGCCACTGATGGCGAGGTTCTCGGCTCGGTGCACCCATTCCAGTCCGGCGAGCGCTGACTGGGTCGGCGCGGGGATGGAGGAGTCGGCTTCGCGCCAGGAGTCGAACGTCTTGCCGGCGGGGAGTCCGGCCGCCTTGCGGCGGGCGGCTTTGGTGGCCTCGTCTCGTCCGCGGATCTCCTCGGCGAGCAGGACCCGCAGCAGTTCGGTGGGGTCCCAGCGTTGGGCCCGGGCGGTGGCCAGGACCTCGGGGGCGGCGGCCCGCAGGTAGGGCATGCGCATTCGTTTGAGTACCGAGGTCAGGTCCTCGGGCAGTGGCACCGCCGGCGTGGTGGTCGGTGTGCTCATCGGCCGGTGTCCTTTCGGGTGCCGAAGCCGGCCCAGGCTCCTGTCCCAGGCTGAGCGGAGTGGGCTTCGTCGGCGATGACCAGGTCCGCACCGGTCGCGCCGGTGGCCAGGTGCCGGACGATCGCTGCGACGTCGCCGTCGGCGAACCGTCCGGCCGCGGCAGCAATCCCCAGTGCTTCGTCCACGTCGTCGGCACCGACCAGGGCGGCCAGCTCGACGGCGTCGACCATCTTGGCCCGGATCCGCGAGGTCCCGGCGGCGGAGGCCTCGATCAACCAGGACTGGGCTCCATCGCCCAAGGCCAGGAACTCCTTCTCGGCCTGGGAGCGAGCCTTGGTGTTTGGGACGCCCTTCGGAAAGCGCGGTT
>NZ_JAALDN010000077.1 GCF_014144855.1 Dietzia maris
ACTTCAACGACCGGGGCCGGGCCATGCTCGCCACCACCGCCGACCAGTGCATCGGCGAGACCGCGGTCCAGTTCTTCCAGCAGCGCACCACCGCCTACACGGTCTCGGGCCGGTCGGCCGGCGACATCGTGCGCTCCGAGCCGGTACTCACGGGATTCCTCGAGCGTCAGCGGATCGGCCGGCTCGCGCCCACCACACCCGTGCGCGTCCTCTCACCCGTGAACGACGACGTCGTCCCGGGCCACCAGTCACAGCAGCTCGGTCGCGACTGGTGCGCGCAGGGCGTCACCGTGGACATGGTCATCGACCCGATGCCCCCCGTCGCACCCGGCCTGGTGATCGGTCACGCCGCCCCCATGCTCACCGGCCTGGAGGGCAACCTGCGATACCTCGACGACCGCGTGGGCGGCGTCCCGGCGCCCAGCAACTGCGGGACCTACTGAGGCCGACTGCTCCGGGGGCCCGGCCCGCCGGGCCCGGCGTCGACAAGACGGTTCCGCATACATTCACCGAGAGACAGGTGCGCGGAACGCTCTTCTCGATGCGCCCCACCGCCCACCCCTCCCCACCCTTGCGCAAGCAGGTTGCGCAATCCGGTTGTAGACTCGCCGGAGTGACACCGACCGACCCGCCCGCTGGGCCACCCGCAGACCCGACCGCTGCCCCGTCGCCCGACATCGCCGCCCTGGCCGACGACCTCCGCCACGCGCTGCGCCCCCTGTGGCGACGGTTCAACTCCCACCGGACGTTGTCGATGGGCAAGGTCGGGATCCTGTCCCACCTGGAGCAGCGCGGACCCCTGGCCGCGACCGACCTGGCGGGCCTCGAGCGGATCAGCCACCAGGCGGTCGCCAACGCCGTCCGCGAACTACAGAATCTCGGACTCGTCTCCCGCAGCCCGGACCCCGCCGACGGCCGACGCACCCTCGTCACCATCACCGCAGACGGGTGCGAACAGCTCCGCACCGAGCGCGCCGCGGGCCAGGACTGGCTGGCCCACGCGATCGGCGACCACCTCGATGACGCCGAGCGCGACCGTCTCGCGGCCGCGGTCCCCCTGCTCCGCCGCCTCGACTCCGAGGACGCCCGGTGACCCCTCACCGGCGCCCGGCGCCCCGCTGGTTCGTCCAGGCCCTGGTCTACGCCGCCCTGACCAGCTCGATCGTCAGTTCCCTCGGCATGCTGCTGGTGCCGTCGGTCTCCGCGGAGTTCGGCATCCCCGTGAGCACGGCGCAGTGGATGCTCACGGCCAACCTGCTCGTCGGCGCGGTCGCGACCCCGATCATGGGCCGCCTCGCCGACGGCCCCCATACCCGGAAACTGCTGCTGACCAGCCTCGGTGTGATCTTCCTCGGCTCGATCATCGCCACCGTCGCGCCGAACTTCACCGTCTTCCTCGTCGGCCGCGCACTACAGGGACTGCTCTACGGCACGGTGCCCATCACCATCGCCCTGGCGCGCCGACACCTCACCTACACCGCATCGCAGCCCACCATCTCGACCCTCTCGGTCACGGTGTCGGTGGGGATGGGACTGGGTTACCCGCTCACCGGCATCCTCGCGGCGACGTTCGACCTGCGGGCCGCGTTCGCCTTCGCGGCGCTGTTCGTGGCCACCGCGGCGTTCGGCGTCTGGCGCTTCATCCCCGCGGGCCCCGATCCGCTCGCGCCCCGCACGCCGTTCGACATCGGCGGGGCTCTACTGCTGGGCGGCGGGCTGGCCGCGCTGCTCCTGTGGATCTCCGAGGGGCAGACCTGGGGTTGGGGGTCCGCGACGGCGCTCGTCGTCCTCGTGGTCGCGCTGAACACGCTGCTCTTCTGGATCGTGCACAGCATTCGCACCCTGCATCCCCTGGTCAACCTCCGCGTGGTCCGCCGGCCGGAGGTCCTGCTGGCCAACGCCACCGCGATCGGCCTGGGCACCGCGATGTACATCGGGTTGTCCATCGCGAGCCTCGTGGCGCAGGCACCCGCCGACACCGGCTTCGGCCTGGCGGTGCCGCTGATGTGGGCGGGCTTCATGATGGCGCCGCTGTCGGCGGGCAGTCTCGTGGCCAACCGCACGGTCCGTGCCCTGTCCCGCCGCTACGACATGGCGGTGTTCCTCCCCGTCGGCGCGGCCGTGATGACAGTGGCGTCGGTGCTGTTGTGGTTGCGGCACGGCGACTTCTGGACGCTGGCGATCGGCATGTTCCTCTTCGGCGCCGGGATCGGCTCGGGTTACGCCGCGATGCCCGCGCTCATCGCCCGCAGCGTGGCGGTGGACCAGCTCGGCAGCGCGGTGAGCTTCAACCAGGTGCTGCGCACGGTCGGCGGCGCGGTCGGCGCGGCCCTGTCGGCCGCCGTCCTCGCCGCGCACCCCTCCGACTCCGCGTACTCGACCGACGAGGGCATCACCATGGCGTTCGGCGTGGGTGTGATCTGCTGCGCGACGGTGATGCTCGCGTTGGTGCTCCACGCCGTCACGAGTCGACGACGACGACGAGCCCAGCAGTAGCCCCCGGCGTCCCGCATTCTGCGCGCGATCGCACTCGGGCATGCGCCACGGAATCGACCGCCCCCGCGGGTCGGAGTCAGGCCCAGGGGGTCGTGGCCTGGAGCACCGCTTCCTGCAAGGCGCTCGTACGCAGTTCCGTGACGGTCTGGTACTCGGGGTCGGCGACCATCTCGCTGAACGCGGCGCGGCTGGGGTATCGGACCAGCAGAACGGCATCCCAGTCCTGGCCGGTCTCGGCGACCAGGGCTGTGGAACCGTCACCCGCGTAGAGAACCTCAGCGCCGTAGCGGGGGAGGAACGTCTCATTCAGCGCCGCAGCGTACTTCGCGTAATCCTCACGCCCGCCATCGGCGAACCGGAGCAGGTTCAGCATCACCACCGGGCCGCCGGGGTCGTCGGCGAGGTAGCGCTTGAGGTCTCTTCCTCGGGGATCGATAGCCATCAGGCGAGTATCTCCTCCAGTCCCGCCGCTGTGGCGCGAACGGCCATCCTCACTTCTTCTGCCGACGGCTTCCGCCGTGCCAGTCCTCCTGCGTGCCGACCGTGTCCGCGTCGACTCCGAACGCGGCGAGCTGCGGCTTCTCGCGCAGGCTGCGCTTGAGCTCGGCGAAACCCGGGAAGCGGGCGAGCCCCACCACGTGGTCCCAGAGCTCGGCCGCCGAGTCCTCGTGTGGCAGCCGGCTGATCACGGGTCCGAAGAAGGCGACGCCGGCCGGTGGTTCGAAGTGGATGATGGGCGTGCCCACGTCCTTGCCCGTCAGCGAGAGCGCCTCGTCGGTCTCCCGGCGGATCTCGGCGTCCCACGACTCGTCGTCGACGGCGTCCGCCAGTTCGAGCGGCAGATCAGCGTCGGCGAGGACCAGCCTGGCGAACTCGCTCGTGCCGCGCCGCTCACGCTCGTCGCCTTCGCTGCGGTCGTCGCCGGCGTCCGGAGCGGCGTCGAAGATGCGCGCCCCGAAGGCGGCGTACAGCGGCGCCATCGCCGCGCGGCCGTGCTCGGCTCGCGCTCGAGCCGCCACTCTCAGGAGCCGCAGCCCGGCGGTGTGGCCGGCTTCGTACTCAGGGGGGAAGTGCGCGTCGTAGTCGACACCGGCGTTGACCAGGCGCAACGAGATGAACCGCCAGTCGACCGTGTAGTCGCGCTGCGCCTGCACCTGGCGCACCCACTTGCTGGTCATCCAGGCGAAGGGGCAGACCGGGTCGAAGTAGAAGTTGATGTCGGCGTCCATGCGCCCACCCTAGCCAGGTGCTCTGGCCACTCAGGTCGAGTACGCGGGTGACGGGTGAGACGCCTTCCCTGCGGCGTGCCCACGGTGAGAATTGAAGCCCTGCAGGCGCTTCACATCCAGTTGACGCCGTCGCGTTCGTGTTCGCGGACCCGGTACTCGATCATCTCGGTGAGTAGTGGGCGGGGTGGCGTGGTGTCGTATGGCAGTGCGATCGTGCCTTTGCCGGTGCGGTAACGGGTGAGCTCGGCCTCGAATGCGGCTCGGGTGGTTGGCGTGAAGGCGAAGTTGGCATGGGCCTTGTGTCCGCTGAACATGAACAGAATGACGCCGTCGGCATGGACGTACGCCGGGTGGCCCCACTTGATCTGCTCGACTGCGTCGGGAGCGGCGTCTCGACAAATGGTGCGGAGTTCGTTGAGAAGGGCACGGCCGAGCGGTGGTGCTGTGCTGATGTACTCGTCGATGGTCGCTGATTTCGACATCGTCTCCAACTCGATCCTGTTACCTGGCTCCGCTGATTGTGGGTTCGCTACTCGCCGGGGGGTGGGTGCCGGGCGTCGGTGTTTCGAGAGACGGAACCTGACGACGCACTCACCAGCTGATGCGCTCCGGGCGGGCGTCGGCGAGGATCTCCGCGCGATCGTCGGCCAGCAGGAAGCCCTCCGCGATGAGCCGGTCGGTTGCCTCCTCGTAGGCCCGCAGGTACTCGTCGCGGCCCGACCACCGCTGACGCAACTGCTCCTCGGGCACATCCTCCGTGCGACCGAGGAGCATGCAGAACGGCGCGGACTGCGGGTACGGCGCACCGACCAACCTCTCCACCGGCGCCTCCACGGCCGGGGTCCGCACGCCACCGCGGCCGATGCCCAGATCGCCGGGGACCACCTCGTCGTCGTCGAGCTCGACCGGCGGTGCGCCAGGCGGCCTGGCCCCGCCGGCCACCCACGACACCAGGTGACGCAACGCGGCCCGCACCACGAACACCTGCTGGCCACTGTTGATGGCGCCGCCGCAGTCGACCAGGCCCGCCAGCTCGCCCAACTGGTAGGCGTCCGCGTGCGCCTGGCCCGCGATCTCCCAGGTGACGATGGCCTTCGAGTCGGGCTGACGCGAGCGGGCCGAGTCGAGCAACCCACCCAGATCACCCTCGGCCTGGACCACGAACACGGGGGTGTCGAGGTCGTCGCGCAGGAGCATGGTGGACGAGCGGACGGCGGTGGCGATGCCGGCCGCGCAGCCCCGGTCGTCGAACGGCAACGCGCCGCCGCCACGGCTGTGCAGCAGGAACCCGTCGAACACGCCGACCAGCGGGTGCACACCGTCGATGTAGGAGGTCAGGGCGATGGCCGACTGCGACTCCCCGATCGCGATCACCGTCTCCGGCGCCAGCCCGGCCAGCGGGCCGTCGTCGCGCGCGTCGCGGCAGAAGCGGCCCACCTGGGTGACGATGTCGTAGGAGTACGCGTCACCCGGATGGTGGAGATCGCCGTAGCGCTCGGCCCGCTGCGTCCGCAGGCCGACGGTCTGCCCGCCCATCCCCACGGCCGCGTCGCCGCCCTCGACACCGATGAACTGCGCCGACACCCCGACCCACGCGTGGCCGGCGCGCACGATCTCGTCGGCGAGGTAGGTGTACTCCGGCGCGGCGTCCTGGCCGCCGCTGACGTTGAGCCACTCCACCAGCACCACCCCGCTGAACCGGGCGGCGTCGGGGCGGCGGACCAGCACGCGGGTGGCGAACGGCGCCGAGTCGGCCTCGGCCAACCGGACACGACCGTCGTGGGGCAGCTCGCCGACCGAGTAGGACACCGCCTCACCGGCCACCGCCCACTCCGACTCCGTAAACCCCGCCGCCGCGAGGTCCGGGCCCGGGCGGGCGGCCATGGGCGGGGCGATCCGCCCCTCGGTGAGTTCGGTGAACGTCGGCGTCCGGACTGGCTGCATGATCCCGATTCTCTCCCG
>NZ_JAALDN010000078.1 GCF_014144855.1 Dietzia maris
GTCGTGTCTTGTGCCACCATGGAGTGACACTAATCCCACTCCTCGGGCAGGGGAGGGCGTTTCGCCCGGCCGGCGGGTCGGCCGGCCGGCCGGGCAGGGCTCGCGTCAGAGCTGGCGCGCCACCTCGGAGGCGACCAGGTCGAGGTGGTCCAGGTCGGACATGTCGAGCACCTGCAGGTAGATGCGCCGGGCACCGATCGCCGCGTACCGGCCGATCGTGTCCACGACCTCGTCCGGGGTCCCGGCGGCGCCGTTGGCCCGCAGTTCGTCGACCTCGCGGCCGATGGCGTCCGCCCGCCGGGCGATCTGCGCCTCGTCGCGCCCGCAGCACAGGACGAGCGCGGCCGAGCGGATGATCTCCTCGGGGGCGCGGCCGCGCTCGGCGCACGCCTCGTCGACCCGGCGGTACTGCGTCGCCACGGTGTCGAGGTCGGCGAACGGCACGTTGAACTCGTCGGCGAACCGGGCGGCCAGCGCCGGGGTCCGCTTCCTGCCGTGACCGCCGACGATCACCGGCGGGCGCTGCTGCACGGGCTTGGGCAGGCCGGGGGAGTCCACCATCTCCACCCGCTTCCCGTGGACGGAGACCGTCTCGCCTGCGGGCGTCGACCAGAACGCCTCGAGCGCCCCGAGGGTGTCCTCCAGCAGGTCGAACCGCTCGCCCAGCGGCGGGAAGGGGATGCCGTAGGCGGTGTGCTCGTCGGCGTACCAGCCGGCGCCGAGTCCCACGTCGAGGCGGCCACCGGACATCTCGTCGACCTGGGCCATCGAGATCGCCAGCGGGCCCGGGTGGCGGAACGTCACCGAGGTGAGCAGCGTGCCGAGCCGGATGGTCGAGGTCTCGCGGGCCAGGGCGGCGAGGGTCAGCCACGCGTCGGTGGGGCCGGGCAGTCCGCTGATGTCGCCCATCTTGAGGTAGTGGTCCGACCGGAAGAAGGCCTCGTAGCCGAGGTCTTCCGCCGCGCGGGCGACGGCGAGCTGGTCGGCATACGTCGCGCCCTGCTGGGGCTCGACGAAGACGCGGAGGCTGACCGGAGAATCACTGGGCATGCCCTCCAGCATGCCGCCGGGTGACCCGCCCGCGCCAACCGCCGGCCCGCGTCAGGGCTAGTTGGTGTCGGCGACCAGCGGCTCGATGGTGAGGTGTTCCATCTCCTTGGTGATGTACTGCAGCCGCCACTTGTCACCGAACAGGGCCAGCAGTTCGCCGTCGGTGCGTTGGAAGACCTCGACCCCGCGCTGGCGGCCGAGTTCGCCGGCCGACTCGGCGTCGGTGCGGCGGGCGATCGTGTACGGCAGGTTGTCCACCACGACCTCGACGTTGAACTCGGCCTTCATCCGGGCTGTGACCACCTCGAACTGCATGGGGCCGACCGCGGCCATGACCGGGTTCGCGTCGCCGCGGGTGTCGTTGCGTAGGATCTGCACCACGCCCTCGGCGGCCAGCTGGTCGATGGCCTTACGGAACTGCTTGTACTTGCCCAGTGACTGGGCGCGGACCACCGCGAAGTGCTCGGGGGCGAACTGCGGGATCGGCGGGAACTGCACCTTCCTACCGCTGTAGAGGGTGTCGCCGGGGGCGAGGGCCGTGGCGTTGACCAGGCCCACCACGTCGCCGGGGTAGGCGGTCTCCACGGTGGTGCGGTCGCGGCCGAACACCGTCAGCGCGTACTTGGTGGTGAACGGCTTGCCCGTCTGGGCGTGCTGGACCACCATGCCGCGCTCGAACTCGCCGGAGACCACCCGCATGAACGCCAGACGATCGCGGTGCGCGGCGTCCATGCCGGCCTGCACCTTGAACACCATGGCGGAGAAGGGCTCCGAAGTCTTCCGCGGTTCGCCCGAGACGGTCGGCCACTCGCGCGGCGCCGGGGCCAGCTCGACGAGCGCGTCGAGGATCTGGTGGACACCGAAGTTGAGCATCGCCGAGGCGAAGATCACCGGGCTGGTCTCACCGGCCAGGTATAGCTCCTGGTCGTGGTCCTGGCCCATCGCCGAGAGCAGCTCGGACTCCTCGACCGCGGTCTCCCACACGTCGCCCTCGCGCTCGGCGGCGGTGTCCGGGTCGTAGTGCTCCTCGGGGGCGATCGTCGACCCGCCGGCGGTGCGGGTGAAGTGCACGTACTCCTCGGGGGCGCCGTCGTCGCCGCGCCGCAGCAGGCCGCGGTAGTCGCCGGCGATGCCCACGGGCATGAACAGGGGGGTGGGCACGAGGCCGATCTGCTCGGTGATCTCGTCGAGCAGTTCGAGCGGCGCCCGGCCGGGCCGGTCCCACTTGTTGATCACCGTGATGATCGGCAGACCGTTGTGCTTGCACACCTGGAAGAGCTTGAGGGTCTGCGGCTCGAGACCCTTGGCGGCGTCGATGAGCATGACCGCCGCGTCGACCGCGGTGAGGACGCGGTAGGTGTCTTCGGAGAAGTCGGCGTGGCCGGGGGTGTCGACCAGGTTGATGACGTACGGGTCGTCGCCCGGGTTCGAGCCCTCCGGTGCGTAGGTGAACTGCAGCGCGGTGGAGCTGACGGAGATGCCGCGGGCCTTCTCCATCTCCATCCAGTCCGACACGGTGGACCGGCGGCCCGACTTGCCGTGGACGGCGCCGGCCTCGGTGATCACCCGCGCGTGCAGCGCGAGCGCCTCCGTGAGCGTGGACTTGCCGGCGTCCGGGTGGGCGATCACGGCGAACGTCCTGCGGCGCGCGACTTCGGACGTGACGTCCCCGGCGGCGTCCGCACCCGTGGCGTGCCCGCCCGTTCCGGTGTCCTCGGCGGTCTCGGTCACGCGCACTCCTTCTGGCAGTCGACGGCCCTCGTCGTCGTCACCCAGCGTACGTCCGCCCACGGGTGAGCACACAATCCGGCGGTGCGACCCACGAGGTCGGTGTGGCGCGTGAAACGCGAGGTCAGGCGCGGCGCCTGCGCGGATCGAGCGCGCCAGTCGATAGCTTTCGTAACGAGTGAGCGTGCCCCGACCGATGAACCGTGAACGACGCTGGAGGCGTTCGGCGGGGGCGTGCTCACCCGGCACGGGTACCTCGACGAGTTGGAGCGGCGCGGGTTGTCGGACGGCTCGCTCACCGACCTCACCGGGCTGGCCGAGCGGTCGGACGAGGACCTGACCCGCGCGCTGCTCACCTGGGTGGTCCGGTCCGAGCGGTTCGTCGACGGTGCGATCGCGGAGTCGCTGACGGAGGGATCGCTCGTGGCGCTTCTCGACCGGCTGCAGGAGCTCTATGAACTGTGACGTTGCTGAACTGTGATGTCCACGCCGGGCGCCGCGGGTCAGGGCCGGTCGCGCAGGGCGGCGAGGTAGCGGCGGGTGATCCGCTCCTGTTCGAGTCGGGCGATGGGTGCACCCAGCCGGGCGAGCAGGGTGGCGTGCGCGGATTCACCGGTGAGGGTGAGGGCGACGGCGTCGGTGACGGAATCGTGCCGGACGAGGAACGTCTCCCATCCGCGCTCGGGGTGGCCGGGTAGGGCGCGGTAGGTGAACCCCCGCGCGTCGGGGCGGTCAACGACCTCCGTGACCTCGCAGGGCGCGGCCAGTCGCAGCCACGCCCCGGGGCCTGATCGCGGCCGGAGGATGACGGTGCGGCCGGGGGTGGCGGGCCCGGTGGCGACGACGACGAGGCCCGCCCGCCGGTGCAGGTCCCAGCTGACGAGTGCTGCACTCGCGCGGCGGAAGAGATCGGCACCGGAGCCCAGGTGGGCCTCGCGCTCGAACCGCCGGGAGCGCGTCACGCGGAGTGGACCTGGTTCTGGGCCGTCTCCAGCCCGTGCTTGAGGAGGAGTTCCACGGCGTCGGCGGCGTCCTGGATGAGGAACGGCACATCGGGTTGCTCGAGCTTGGAGAAGCGCTTGAGTACGAAGTCGGCCACCGCCATGCGGCCCGGCGGGCGGCCCACCCCGGCGCGGACGCGGATGTAGTCGCGGGTGCCGAGGGAGCCGGACAGCGAGCGCAGGCCGTTGTGGCCGCCCTCGCCGCCGCCGCGCTTGAGGCGGACCTGCCCGAAGTCGATGTCGATCTCGTCGTGGATCACGATGATGTCGGTGGGCGTGACCGAGAAGTACTTGGCGACCGCGGCGACAGGCCCGCCCGAGAGGTTCATGTAGCTGCGGGGGCGGGCCAGGACCACGGGCTTGTCGGCGAGCCGGGTCTGGGCGATCTCGCAGTTGGTCCGCTTGTGGGTGGAGAAGCTCGCCGGCATCGGCAGGGCGCGGGACGCCAACTCCTGCAGGACGTCCCAGCCGATGTTGTGGCGGGTGCCCTCGTAGTCGGGTCCGGGGTTGGCCAGACCCACGACGAGCGTGGGGCCGGGCGTGGGGCCGGGCGTGGAAGCGGTAGTCACGGGCCCATGATCCCAGACGGCGCCGGCCCGCCCGGGCGCACCTGTCCGATCAGTTCCGCAGCTCGGCGGGCGGTGTCGAGGACGGCGGCGGTGAGGGCGTCGAGGTCGGGTGACTGCAGTTTCCAGTGCTGCCAGAACAGGGGGACGTCGAGGAAGTGGTCGGGGGAGACGTCCACGATCTCGCCGGAGACCAGCCATGGGGTGGCGAGGTGCTCGGGGATCAGGCCCCAGCCCAGCCCGGCGACGATCGCCCGGACGTGATCGTGCGAGCTGGGGATGAAGTGCCGGGGCCCGGTGGGTTCCCGGCGGGCCAGGCGGCGATAGTGGTTGTTCTGGTGGCCGTCGCTGCGGTCGAAGTCGACGATGGGCGCCCGGCCGAGCGCGGCGGTGGTCGAGCCGTCACGCAGGTGCCGGGCGACGAACCCGGGGCTCGCGCAGGCCAGGTACCGCATGGATCCCAGGGGCTGCGAGCGGCAACCCTGGACCGGCCGGGACTGGCTGGTCACCGCGGCCATCACCTCGCCGCGCCGCAGCAACTCGCTGGACAGGGACTCGTCCTCGCGGCGGATGTCGAAGACCACCCGGCCGGCCGCGTGGACCTCGGTCATGGCATCGAGGAACCAGGTCGCCAGCGAGTCGGAGTTGCACGCCACGGCCAAGATCACGTGTTCCTGGGCCGACGCCGGGTCGTCGAGTTCGCCGGCGAGGGATTCCTCGAGGTGGAGCATCTGCCGCGCAGTGCGCAGCACGATCTCGCCGGAGGCGGTGGCGGAGATCGGCCGCTCGCGACGGACGAGGATCCGTCCCGCGGACTCCTCGAGTGCGCGGACCCGCTGGGACACCGCCGACTGGGTGATGTGCAGGTGGGCGGCGGCGGCCTCGAACGAGCCGAGGTCCACGACGGCGGCGAGGGTGCGGAGGTGATCGAGTTGCAGGCTGTTCATAAGCACAGCTGATGCTAGTGCAGAAAGTGCAGTGGCACTACTGATGAAACCGGGCCTACGGTGACGTCGTGACCGCTACTTCCACACTTCTCATGGGCGTCGGCATGGGCCTCGGGCTCATCGCCGCCGTCGGCGCGCAGAACGCCTACGTCCTCCAGCGTTCGATCCGTGGCGATGTGGCGATGGTTCCCATCGTCGCCTTCTGCGTGGTGTCCGAGGCCGCGCTCATCCTGCTCGGGGTGGCGGGCGTGGGGGTGCTCATCGAATCGGCGCCGGCGGCGATCACGGTCATGAAGTGGATCGGGGTCGTGTTCCTGCTGGCCTACGGGGCGTTCGCCGCGTCCCGCGCGATCCGGCCCGGCGACGGGTTGCAGGTCGACGGCAACGCGCGGGTCCCGTCGACGCTCGGGGCGCTGGCGGCGTGCGCGGCGTTCACCTGGCTCAACCCGCACGCCTACCTCGACTGCGTGGTGTTCCTCGGCACGCTCGCCAACCAACAGGGGACCGACCTGCGCTGGGTGTTCGCGGCCGGGGCCTTCATCGCGGGCGTGCTGTGGTTCTCGCTCATCGGGTTCGGTGGCAAGGCGTTGCGGGGGCTGTTCGCCAGGCCCGGGGCGTGGCGGGTGCTCGACGCCGGCATCGCCGTGATGATGCTGGTCCTGGCGATCGGCCTCGTCCGCGGCTGACCCACCGGCGTCGTGTACTTCCCGCCCGGTGACGGCCCGCCGGTGCAGTCGTATCGCTGATACCCCCCGGTGGCAGGTGCCCGGGAATGCCGTTCGGGTGCAGCCGCCCGCCGGCCTGGCGTCTCGCGTGACCCGCTGGGCAGGCCAGACGCCATCGTGGGGAGCGAGAGTAGCTGGGGCGGGCAGGCGCTCGACGCGCGAACAGCGACGGGCCCGGCACGACGCTTCAGTCGTGCCGGGCCCATGACCGGGTGCCGCCGGTCTGGCGGCGCCAGCCTGGATCAGACGGCGCCAGCCTTGTTCAGGCGGCGTCCGCGTGGTTCACGCGGGGGAGGATCAGCCCTCCTCGGCGGCCTTCGCGGCGTCCTCGGCGGCCTCGCCCTGGGGCGCTGCCTCCTCGTCGTCCTCGAGGTCGGACTCGGACGGCGCCTCGATGACGTTGACCAGCAGGGTCTCCGGATCGGAGACCAGGGTGGCGCCGGCGGGCAGCGTGATGTCGGCGGCGGTGAACTGGGTGCCGGCCTCGACGTCCTCCACCGAGAGCGTGAACTCCTCGGGGATGTCGGTGGCCTCGACCTCGATCTCGATGTAGTCGGCGTCCGTCGTGACCAGGGTGCCGGGGGCGGCCTCACCCTCGAGGACGACGTAGACCTCGACGACGACCTTCTCGCCCTTGCGCACGACGAGCAGGTCGGTGTGCTCGATGATGCGGGTCAGCGGGTGCACGTCGATCTGCTTGGGCAGCGCGAGCTGCTCCTCGCCCTCGATGTCGAGGGTGAGCAGGGAGTTGGTGCCGTGCGCGCGGAGCACGGCGGCGAACTCGAGCGCGTCGAGCAGGAGGTGGCGGGGCTCGGTGTGGTGGCCGTAGAGCACCGCGGGGACCTTGCCCTCACGACGGGCGCGGCGGGCGGAGCCCTTGCCGAACTCGGTGCGGGTGGAGGTCTTGAGGTTGTTGATTTCCTTGGCCATGACTGCCTTTTCGTCGGGTGGGAGAGCGGGACGCTCTACGGGTGATGACCTCCTCGGCGATCGAGACGATCGCCGGGCCGGTCCACCGGGACCACGCCGACAATGATCGCGTCGATAACGGAGTGGCCCGGGTTGATGCGGGTCCTCCCTCGCCGAGATGACCCGACCAGCCTAGCGCCGAGGGGTGCGGGGCCCAAAATCGCAGCGAACCCGCCGCCCCGGGTGTGGGGCGGCGGGTCAGTCGCTGTCCCGGCTAGGTGGGCCAGCAGGTGCAGCGGGTCAGCCTGGGTGGTGGGTCAGAGGATCTCCTCGACCGCCGCCGTGGGACGCGCGAGGCGGGTGCCCTTGTCGGTGACGACGAAGGGCCGCTCGATGAGCCGGGGGTGGGCGACCATCGCGGCGAGCAGGTCGTCATCGGAGGCGTCGATGAGGCCGAGCTCGGTGAACTCGGATTCCTTGACGCGCACCGCCTCCCGCACCGTCAGACCGGCGTCGGAGATGAGGGTGCGCAGCTGCTCGACGTCCGGGGGAGTGTCGAGATACTTGATGACGGTCGGCTCCACACCCCGTTCGCGGAGCAGCTCCAGCGCCTGCCGGGACTTGGAGCAGCGGGGGTTGTGGTAGATCGTGGCGCGCCCCGCCGGGTCCGCAGTCATGTCAGGCGTTCCCGTTGAAGAGGCTGGTCACCGACCCGTTCTCGAAGACCTCGTGGATGGTCCGGGCCAGCAGCGGCGCGATGGACAGCACGGTGAGGTTCTCGAACCGCTTCTCCGGCGGGATCGGCAGCGTGTCGGTGGTGATGACCTCCTTGGCCCCGCAGTTGGCGAGACGCTCGGCGGCCGGATCGGAGAAGATGCCGTGGGTGGTGGCGATGATGACGTCGCCGGCTCCGGCGTCCTTGAGGACCTTGACGGCGCCGGCGATGGTGCCACCGGTGTCGATCATGTCGTCCATCAGGACGCAGGTCTTGCCCTCCACGTCACCGACCACGCGGTTGGACTTGACCTGGTTGGGCACGTTGGGATCGCGGGTCTTGTGGACGAAAGCGAGCGGCGCGCCGTCGAGGGCGTCGGCCCACTTCTCGCCCACCTTGACGCGGCCGGCGTCGGGGGAGACCACGACGATGTTGTCGGTCCCGTAGTGCTGCCGGACGTAGTCCGAGAGCTGGCCCTGGGCGTGCATGTGGTCCACGGGACCGTCGAAGAAGCCCTGGATCTGGTCGGTGTGCAGGTCGACCGTGATGATGCGGTCCGCGCCGGCGGCCTTGAGCAGGTCCGCGATGAGACGGGCCGAGATCGGCTCGCGGCCGCGGTGCTTCTTGTCCTGCCGCGCGTACGGGTAGAACGGCAGGACGGCGGTGATCCGCTTGGCGCTTCCCCGCTTGAGGGCGTCGATCATGATGAGCTGCTCCATGATCCACTTGTTCAGCGGCGCCGGGGCACTTTGCAGCACGAACGCGTCACAGCCGCGGACGGACTCCTCGAAGCGAACGAAGATCTCGCCGTTGGCGAAGTCCCGGGCGGTCTGGGGGGTGACCTCGACGCCCAGTTCGGCGGCGACCTGGTCGGAGAGTTCGGGGTGCGCGCGCCCCGCGAAAAACATCAGGTTCTTCTGGTTGTCGATCCACTCGCTCACTGCGTGAGTCCGTCCTTCTGGGAGTCGTTCCGGGCACGACGGGCGGCCTCTGCCGAACCGGAATCGGGCCGGTTCTCGATCACCCAGTCGTCGATGTTCCTCTGTCGTCCGCCCGAGACCGCGAGGGCTCCGGGTGGGACGTCGTCCTTGATCACGGTACCCGCGCCCGAATAGGCCCCGTCTCCGACGGTCACAGGTGCGACGAACATGGTGTCCGAACCGGTGCGGCAGTGATCGCCGATCACTGTACGGTTCTTGTTCACCCCGTCGTAATTGACGAACACGCTCGACGCCCCGATGTTGGTGTGCTCGCCGATCGTCGCGTCGCCCACGTAGGTCAGGTGCGGCACCTTGGTGTTCGCCCCGATCGTCGACTTCTTGACCTCGACGAACGTGCCGATCTTGCTCCGCTCGCCCAGGTCCGCCTCGGGCCGCAGGTAGGCGAACGGGCCCACCTCCGCGCCAGCCCCGATTGTGGCGCGCACCGCATGTGAACGCACGACCGTGGCGCCCTCGCCGACCACGGTGTCCTGCAGGGTGGTGTCCGGTCCGACGGTCGCGCCGTCGCCGATCTCGGTGGCGCCCGTCAGGTGGGTGCCCGGCAGGATCGTCACGTCGCGACCCGTTGCCACGCCCACGTCGAGCCACGTGCTGGACGGGTCGACGATCGTCGCGCCGCCCCGCATCGCCGACTCGCACAGGCGACGGTTCATCTCCCCGGCCAGGGCCGCGAGCTGCACGCGATCATTGACGCCGGCGACCAGGTCGGGGTCCTCGACGCGGTGCCCGCGGATGAGCCCGTTGTCGCGCCGCGCGAGCTGGATGACGTCGGTGAGGTACAGCTCGCCCTGCGAATTGTCCGTGCTCAGCTGTCCCAGCTTGTCCCGCAGGACGAGGGCGTCGAAGGCGTAGATGCCGGAGTTGACCTCGTCGATCGCCCGCTCGTCCTCCGAGGCGTCCTTGTGTTCGACGATCCGCAGCACTTCGCCGTCGTCGTTCCTCACGATGCGGCCGTACCCGGTGGGGTCGGGCGCCGTCGACGTCAGGACGGTGACCGCAGCGCGCGGTCGCAGGTCGTGGCGTGTGACGACCTCGCGCAGGGTGTCGGCGTCGAGCAGGGGGATGTCCGAGGTGGTGACGAGCACGGTGCCCGAGAAGTCGGCGGGCAGTCCCGACATCCCGGCCGCGACGGCGTCGCCCGTCCCGTTCTGCTCCTCCTGCACCGCGGTGGAGACCGGCACGCCGAGCTCGGCCGACAATTCGTCGACCGCCGCCGAGACCTGGTCGCGCTGATGGCCGACGACCACGACGATCGCGTCCGGCTCGAGCCCCGCCGCGGCGTGCAGTGCGTGGCCGAGCATCGTCCGCCCGCACACCCGGTGCAGCATCTTGGGGGTGGCGCTCTTCATCCGGGTGCCGGATCCGGCGGCCAGGACGATGACCGCGGTCTGTGCATGGTCGGGCGCTGAACGGTCGGTCTCGGGTGTGGTCATCGAGTCTCCTCGGCGCGCCGCACGCGCACGGTGGTGGTGATGGATGGGTCCGGGTACGTCCGGCGAGCGGACAGGGTCCCAAGGCGGACAGAGCCCCAAGGATAGAGGGTGACTCCGGCGATTCGAACCGTCTTGAGGCGGAGTAGCCTGCCCCGCGTGTCAGTTCTGAGGCGCCAGCTGGCGGATACCCGCCCACTCCGGGCGCCGGACTTCCGCAGGTTGTGGCTCGCCAACATCGTCACGGTCATCGGGGCGCAGCTGTCGATCGTCGCGGTGCCGCAGCAGGTCTTCGAGATCACGCGCAGCTCTGCGTATGTGGGGCTCACCGGCGTGTTCGCGCTGGTGCCCCTCGTGGTGTTCGGCCTGTGGGGCGGCGCGCTGGCCGATGCCCTCGACCGGCGTCGCCTGCTCATGGTCACCACCACCGGGCTGATCGTCACTTCACTGCTGTTCTGGGCGCAGGCCGCGGCGGGCAACCGGAACGTCTGGGTGGTGATGGTGCTGCTGTCGGTGCAGCAGGCGTTCTTCGCGGTCAACCAGCCCACCCGCTCGGCGATCATCCCCCGGATCGTCCCCTCCGACCAGCTTGCCTCCGCCTCGGCCCTGAACATGACCGTGATGCAGTTCGGGGCGATCGTCGGGCCCCTGTCCGCGGGCATCCTCATCCCGGTCCTGGGCCTGTCGACGATGTACCTGTTCACCGCCGTCGCGCTGCTGGCCACCCTATACGCGGTGTTCCGGCTCCCGCCGCAGCCGGTGGCGGGGGAGCGGGGGTCGGTGGGGCCGCGGTCGGTGATCGACGGGTTCGCCTACCTGGCCACCCGCCGCATCCTCCTGGCCTCGTTCCTCGTGGACATCATCGCGATGGTCTTCGGCATGCCGCGGGCCCTGTTCCCGCAGATCGCCACCGAGTCCTTCGGCGACCCCGCGACCGGCGGGACCGCCCTCGGTCTGTTGTTCGCCGCGATGAGCGTGGGCGCCGTGGCCGGCGGGGTGTTCTCCGGGTGGATCCCGCGCGTGCGGCGGCAGGGCCTGGCGGTGCTGGTGTGCGTGGCGCTGTGGGGCGCGGCGATGGTCGCGTTCGGGGTGTTCGTGGGCGCGGCCTCGCCCGGCGGATCCGCGTGGTGGCTGTGGCTGGCGCTCGCCGCGCTGGCGTTCGGCGGAGCCGTCGACATGATCTCGGCCGCGTTCCGCCAGGCGATCCTGCTGGATTCGGCCACCGACGAGATGCGCGGCCGTCTGCAGGGCGTGTTCATCGTGGTCGTGGCCGGTGGCCCGAGGATCGGCGACGTCGCGCACGGCGTGGCGGCGGCCTCGGTCGGCACGGCGGTCGCCGCGTCGGGTGGTGGCGTGCTGGTGGTGATCGGCGTGGTGATCTGCGCGATCGCTTTCCCGGCGTTCTTGCGCTACACCGTCCGCAGCGCGGTCGAGCGGAGCACCAAGGGTTAGACCGCCGGGTACTGCTCGCGGCGCAGGAACCGCGCCAGGTGCACCGCGTTGGACGACAGCGTGGTGATGGTCGAGGCCACGGCCGACGGCGTGGAGTCGAGGTCCTTGTAGTCCACCGGGTTCATGGCCTCGTTGTTCCAGTAGGTGCAGCCCTGCGCCGGGATGGTGAACCCGATGTCGTTCAGGCCCTGGAACATGTCGGCGACGATCTTGTGCGCGCCGTCCTCGTTACCCACCACCGCGACCACGGCGACCTTGCCGAACATCGCCGGACGGCCATCGTCGTCGGTCGCCGACAGCTGCGCGTCGAGACGCTCCAGCACCCGCTGCGCGATGCTGGACGGATTACCGAGCCACGTCGGCGTGGACAACACGAGGACGTCGGCGGTTCGGACCTTGTCGAGGATGGCGGGCCACTCGTCGCCGTCGCCCATGTCATCGTCGACCCCCGGACGGACGTCGTGATCCGCGACCCGGACGGTTTCCCCGCCCACGCCGTGACCGGCGAGTTCGTCGAGGACCTGCCGGGCGATGAGGTCGCTGCTCGACTCGGCGGGCGAGGCCTTGAGCGAGCACACCAGGGCGAGTGCCTTGAGATCGGTGTCCATGCCCGGACGATAGGACCACCCCACCCGCCGGACAACCGGTTCCGCGGGCCCGGGCCACCATGACCGGTGGAGGGCCGCGGGTGCGCCCCCTACGGTGGGGCCACTACGGCTGACGAGCGGAAGGGGCACGCGTATGACCACGGACAGGACGGTGGCCGACCTCGTCGTCGAACGACTGGTGGCCTGGGACGTCGAACGGATCTACGGCTACGCCGGGGACGGCAACAACCCACTGCTCGGCGCGTTGCAGCGCGCCGAGATCGCCCCGACGTTCGGGCGGGCCCGCCACGAGGAGTCGGCGGCGTTCATGGCGGTGGCCGACGCCAAGTACTCGGGCGCGGTCGGGGTGATGATTTCCACGCAGGGCCCCGGCGCGATACACCTGCTCAACGGCCTGTACGACGCCAAACTCGACAGCGTGCCCGTGGTGGCGCTCGTCGCGCAGCAGCACACCAGCGTGCTCGGTTCGGGCTACCAGCAGGAGATCAACCTCGGCGACGTCTTCGCCGACGTGGCCGGGCCGTACCTGCAGACGGTGTCGTCGGCCGAGCAGGCGCCCATGGTGATCGACCGGGCGTTCCGCTCCGCGCTGACGCACCGGACCCCCGTCGTCGTCATCCTTCCCCACGACGTGCAGAACGCCGAGGCCCCGGAGCTGGGCGAGGACCTCGACCAGGAGCACGGGGTGGTGGTCACCGCCCCCGAATGGACCCACGGGGTCACCGTCCCGCGCGATGACGACGTGGCGCGCGCCGTGGAGGTGCTCGACGCGGGGGAGCGGATCGCGATCCTCGCGGGGCGCGGCGTCGCCGGTGCGCAGGCGGAATTGATGGAGCTCGCCGAGCGCCTGGACGCCGGCGTGACGATGAGCCTGTTGGGTAAGCCCTACGTGGACGAGTCCTCGCCGTTGGTGGGCGGGACCATGGGCCATCTGGGGACGACGGCGAGCGCGCGCATCCTCCAGAACTGCGACACCCTCCTCATCGTCGGATCGAACGACCCCTGGACCGAGTTCTACCCGGAGCCCGGGCGGGCGCGGGCCGTGCAGATCGACCTCGACCCGGTGCACCTGGCCAACCGGTATCCGATCGAGGTCGGCATGGTGGGCGACGCCGCGGCCGCACTGCGAGAGCTCACCGGACGCGTGGCCGACCGCGACCGCTCCGCCTGGCGCGGCGACGTGGAGACGTGGGTGGGGCAGTGGTGGGAGATCTCCCGCATGCGCTCCGAGGTGCCTGCCCGGGGGCTCAATCCCGAGCTGGTCGCGCGGCGACTGGGCGAGCGCCTGCCCCACGACGCACGTCTCGCCGTGGACGTGGGCAGCAGCGTCTACCACTACGTCCGACAGATCAGCCTGCCGACGACCGTCCCTGCGCACCTGTCGAGCACGCTGGCATCGATGGGCTGCGGGATCCCGTACGCGATCGCCGCCAAGGCCACCGCGCCCGCCAAGCCCGTCGCGGTCCTGGCCGGGGACGGGGCCATCCAGATGCTCGGCATCAACGAGCTCATCACCGTCTCCGAGGCGTGGCCGAGCTGGGAGGACCCGACGATGGTGATCGTGGTGCTCAGCAACCGGGACCTGGCGGAGGTGAGCTGGGAGCAGCGCGAGAGCGAGGCCCAGCCGCGGTTCGCCCGGTCGCAGGACGTGCCGCCGTTCGACGTGGCCGGCTACGCCGAACTGCTGGGGCTGCGCGGGGTGCGCGTGGACGACCCCGACCAGCTCGTGCCCGCCCTGGAGGAGGCGTTCCTCGCGGACCGGCCGACCGTGATCGACGCGATCACCGACCCGGACATGCCGTTGCTGCCGCCGTTCCCGCACGGTAGGGAGATGGTGGAGTCGATGCGTACGGGCCTGCGCGCGGAGGGTGCTGCCGGAGAGCACGCCCTCGAGCTGCTGGAGGCCTACGCCCGGATGGAAGAGGAGCGATTCACGTGACCGGAATGAACGGACCCGGGCAGCCCGGGCAGGACCCGGCCTTCCAGCCCGATGCCGAGGTGGAGAAGAAGCCGCGGCGCGCACGGCAACCGGCGTTGGCGGTGTTCGCGATCATCGCGATCCTGCTGCTGGTGCTGGCCGTGGGGATCTTCGGCGGGATCTTCTAGCTCCCCCGCCAGGACTCGAACCTGAAATGCCTGAACCAAAATCAGGAGTGTTGCCGATTACACCACGGGGGAACGGCCCGCGAACGGGCCGTCACCAGTCTGGCACATGAGATCGGGCCCACCGATGCGCACCTGCGCACCGATGGGCCCGACCCGACGTGAGCAGCGGTGTTGCCGCCGAACGGGGGGAGCGGAATCCGCGCGTGGCTATCCTCGGGGTATCAGCAAAAGGGGTGGGGAATGACGGGCGTGGGCGTACCGGCACCGAGGACCAGGATGTCCGCCGCCAAGCGGCGGCAGCAGCTGGTGGAGGTCGGCCGACGGATCTTCGCCGAGAACGGCTACGACGCCGCGACGGTGGAGGACATCGCCGCCGCGGCGGGGGTGTCCAAGCCGGTGGTCTACGAGCACTTCGGAGGCAAGGAGGGGCTCTACGCGGTCGTGTGCGACCGCGAGCTCGCCTACCTCGGCGCGGAGATCACCGAGGCGCTGCAGGGCGAGGGGTCGCGGCGGCGCATCGAGCGCGCGGCGATGGCGCTGCTGCGCTACGTCGAGGAACGCACGGACGGCTTCCGCATCCTCGTGCGCGAATCGTCCCCGGTGGGTGGGGGCTCGTATTCGACCCTGCTCAACGACGCCACGGCGAGCGTGACCTACATCCTCGAGGAGGAGTTCGTCGCCCGCGGGTTCGACCCCATCACCACCAGTGTGTACGCGCAGGCTCTGGTCGGGATGGTCTCCGGGACCGCCCAGTGGTGGCTCGACGCCCGCACGCCGCCCAAGGAAGAGGTCGCCGCGCACATCGTCAACCTCTGTTTCAACGGGCTCTCGCACCTCGATCCCTCGCCGACGCTGGAGGTCGACGTCCTCGAGAAATACAGCGGGCCGAGCCACCCCGGCGGCACGCCGCAGGGTCGCGACATGCGCCCGGGGCCCGGAAGCCCGTAGTAGGTCGCTCCCCGTCGCGCGAGGCCGGGCCCGGCACGGTCGGGCGACGGACTCTGCCGGTGGATGAGGGTGGCGCGGTTCAGGCTGCGACGGCCACCCGGTGCTCGAGCCGGTCGGAGTCGGCGCGGAGACGGAACGCCACGGCGGCCATGACCCCGCCGACGGCGAGGCCGAACCAGCCGGCGAAGGTGACGACCGTGTCGACCGCCGCCGGGCCCACGACGCCCAGCCCGAGACCCACCACCGCCAAGACGACGCCGAGCGTCACCATGACCCACGAGTCGGGGATGTCGGAGCGCAGGGTCTGGGCTCCGTAGGCGACGAGGGCGCCGGAGGCCACCAGCCAGGCGGCGAACAGCAGAACCAACGCGGTGGCCGAGATGCCGGGCCAGAACAGGACGACCAGCCCGAGGATCATGAATCCGGCGCCGGCGAGGATGAGGCCACCGCGGCCGGGGGTCCGGTCCGGGAGTGCCACTCCGGTCGTCACGGTCATGGCGCCGTCACCGATGGCGAAGGCCGCCACGAGGAACACCGCGAGCGTCATGCCCGTGGTGGGGGAGGCCAGTGCGGTCGCGCCCAGGGCGATCGCCAGTGCTCCGCGGATGAGCTGGATCCACCAGTTCCGGGTCAGTGATTCGATCATTTCTCCACCTTTCCTGCGCTGACGTCTGCCGCCGCGCGTACTGTAGTGATCACTACGGTAAGTCTGATCCGGGGCGATTCGCAATGAGTCGCCGGACACAGGGAGCGGGGGAGCGGATAGTGGGGAAGCCGACGGGGACCACGGGCAGGCGCACCCGTGCCAAGGGCCGGGAGTCCCGGCAAAGGATCATCGAGGCGGCCGCCGCGGTGGCCGGTGAACGCGGGTACGAGGGGACCTCGATCGCGCAGGTCAGTAAGGCGAGCGGGCTCCCGGCGAGCTCGATCTACTGGCATTTCGCGGACAAGGACGCGCTGCTGGCGGCGGTTGTCGAGGAGAGCGTCGAGCTGTGGCTGGGCCAGGTCACCCGCGGGGAGGGTGAAGCCCTCCGGGAGCGCGTGACCGCCTTCTGCCTGGGCGTGGCCCGGACGTTCCGCGAGTCCCCGGACTTCCTCCGGCTGGGCCTGATGCTGGCGCTGGAGCAGCGTCCCGTGGAGCCGGCCGCCCGGGGAATCTATCTGCGCCTGCGCGGGGACGCCCTGGAGCGCATCGCGGCGGAGTTCCGGCGGGTCCGTCCGCGGCTACCCGAGGCGGATGCCCGGGTCCTCGCCACCTATGCACTCGCCGGCGGCGACGGGATCTTCCTCGCGTCCCTGACCGGGGACGCCGACGTGACCGAACTGTTCCGGCTCCATACCGAGGCGATAGTGCACCTCGTCACTCGGGCCGAGGCGTCGGCTCCGGAGCCCGAACCGCAGCCGGAGGCGGAGCCGGACTAGCTGCAGCCGGACTAGCTGCCGCCGGCAATCAGGTGCGGCGGAAGACCTCGAGGAGGAAGCGTTCCTCGCGGTGGTGGACGATCCGCGTGAGGTCGGTGCGGCGTGCGAGTGCGGCGTGGACGTCCTCGCCGTGGCAGGCGTGGTCGTCCGACTGACCCAGCCAGTGGCAGGCCGCGACGGTCCCGCCGGGTTCGGCCAGCGTCAGCAGTGCGGTGAGTAGCTCGTCGAGCCCGTCGGCTGGCGGGTAGTAGAGGAACTCCGAGAGCACCAACAGGTCGCAGGACCGCCCGGGCCACGGGTCCAACGCGTCGGCGGTGCGCACGTGCACGTGGTCCAACCCCGCGCGGTCGATGCGCGCGCGGGCCTGCCCGGCGGCGGTGTCGACGACGTCCACCGCGTGCACCTCGTCGCACCGCCCGGCGAGCATCTCGGTGAGCACCCCCACCGAGCAGGCGGGCTCGAAACACACGCGGTACCGCTGCTCGGGGAGAGAGGCGACGAGGAGCCCGTAGCGCCGCAGTTCGTACCACGAGCCGGCGAAGTCCCAGGGGTCTGCCGACCCGGAGTACATCTCCTCGAAGTAGTGGCCCGGGGTGCTCACCAGAACACCGTCTCGGAGCGCGTGACCAGGCGGTCGAGGATCCAGTCGGGCAGGATCGCCTCGTCCCCCGGCCGATCGGACAGCGGAGCGACCTGGGTGACGAACTCCGCGACGGCAGCGTGCTTGGCGGCGAGTTCGGCGTCGGTGAGCACGACGCGGCGCCGCCGGTTCCAGGGCACGCGCCGATCGCCGGGCTCGGCCCAGTGCCAGGTCCACACCGGGTACTCCGCCAGGCGCGCTCCGGTGGCGGCGCAGGCCCGG
>NZ_JAALDN010000079.1 GCF_014144855.1 Dietzia maris
GGCGGCGGCGTTGTCCACCAGGCCTTCGCGCTCGACCACGCCGAGGGTGGCGACCCCGGCCGCCGCGGCGACCGCGTTGCCGCCGTAGGTGCCGCCCTGCGACCCCGGCCAGGCCTTGGCCATGAGGGCGGAGGGTGCGGCGATCGCGGAGATGGGGAAGCCCGAGGCGATGCCCTTGGCGGTGATGATGATGTCCGGCACGAGCCCGTCGGTGTGCTGGTGACCCCAGAACCGGCCGGTGCGCCCGATGCCGGCCTGGACCTCGTCGAGGATCAGCAGCGCGCCGGTCCGGTCGGCGCGCTCGCGCAGTCCCTCCAGGTAGCGCGGGGGAGTGGCCATGTACCCGCCGTCGCCCAGCACGGGTTCGATGAGGAAGGCCGCGATCTCGCGGGCGTCGACCCGGGTGGCCATGAGGTAGTCGAGCTCGGCCAGCGCGAAGTCGATCGCGTCGTCCTCCGTCCACCCGTGGCGCAGGGCGTGCGGGAACGGGGTCATCACGACTCCACCCATGAGCGGGGAGAACCCGGCGGAGAAGCGGGTGCCCGCGGTGGTGAGGCTGGCGGCGGCGACGGTGCGGCCGTGGAAGCCGCCCTGGACGGTGACGATGTTGGGCCGGCCGGTGGCCATGCGGGCCAGCCGGACCGCGGCCTCGACTGCCTCGGATCCGGAGTTGGCGTAGAAGACCGAGTCGATCCCCTCGGGCAGGTGCTCGCCCAGCTTCTCGGTGAGCTCCAACAGCGGCTGGTGCATGACGGTCGTGTACTGCGCGTGGATGATCTTCCCGCACTGCTCGCGTGCCGCGGCGACCACGGCGGGGTGGCAGTGGCCGGTGCTGGTCACGCCGATGCCGGTCGTGAAGTCCAGGTAGTCGCGGCCGTCGGTGCCGTGGATCCACGAGCCGAGGGCGTGGTCCACCACGACGGGCGTGGCCTGCTTGAGATGGGGCGACAGGTGCGCGGTCATGGGTGCCAGTGTGTGGCGCGCCACGGTCGATTGTCAACAATCCGACGATCCTGGTTCGCGTGAGGGCCGGCGCGTTACGGTGGGGCCATGACGCAGCCGCACCGCGACCCGGGCAACCACGACCCGGGCACCCGGCCGACCGTCGTCGTCCTCACCGCGGACGGCGTCGAGCCCCCCACCACCCTCGCGCTGATCCGCGAGCTCGCCGACGTGCGCGAGTGCACGGCCGACACCCTCGCGCAGGCTCTGCCCGGGGCCGAGATCCTGCTGGTGTGGGACATCTTCTCCGACGCCCTGGCCTCCGCCTGGCACGCCGCCGACGCGCTGCGGTGGGTCCACGTGGCCGCCGCCGGGGTGGACAAGCTCCTCTTCGACGAGCTGCGCGACTCCGACGTGCTGGTCACCAACGCCCGCGGGGTCTTCGACGGGCCGATCGCCGAGTACGTCCTGGCCTGCGTCCTGGCCCACGACAAACGGCTCCACGAGACCGAGGCGCTGCAGCGCGCGGGTCGGTGGCGCCACCGCGAGACCACCCGGGTGGCCGGCCGGCGCGCCCTGGTGGTGGGCACCGGCGGTATCGGACGGGCCACCGCGCGGCTACTGCGGGCGGTCGGGCTCGACGTCAGCGGGGCCGGACGTCGACCGCGCGACGACGACGAGGACTTCGGCCGCGTCCTGGATTCCGCGCACCTGTCCGAGCATCTCGGCGACGTGGACCATCTCGTCATGGTGGCGCCGCTGACCGACGCGACCCGGGGGCTGCTCGGCCCCGCGGAACTGGCCGCCCTGCCCGACGGCGCCCACGTGGTGAACGTCGGTCGCGGAGAGCTGGTCGATCAGGAGGCCCTCACGCGCGAGATCGGGACGGGCAGGCTCTCGGCGCACCTGGACGTCCTCGTCGTCGAACCCCTCCCCGACGGTGACGTGCTCTGGACCCTCGACGGCGCGCACATCAGTCCCCACATGTCCGGCGACGTCGTGGGGTGGCGGGACACACTGTCCGGGCAGTTCCTCGACCACCTGCGCACGTGGGTCGGCGGCGGGACCCCCGGCCCGATTGTGGATAAAGGTCGAGGATACGTCAGCGGCTGAGCGGTTGTCCGTGGTCATCTCGACGGATACGGTCGGCTCCGCGAGGGGTGGCACCCCTCGCTTTTCCCGAGTCAGCCGGGGTTTTCAGGCTGAGGAGAGAAAGGAGTCGTAGGTGACCATTGCCGTAGATGACTACCAGTCCCGCGTGAGCGGGCGACCGGAGATCGTCGAGCGCCGTGACCCCGTCCTGTGGGGACGCAGCGAGGATCCCGAGGTCCTCCAGTTCGGCGAGCGAGGTTATGTCCAGCGTGAGGGCGCTCTCGACCGGCAGCGGATCGACGGCTGCCTGGCCGAGATCGACCGCATCGGATCGGATCCGCGGATGGCCGGCGATCCCCGGATCATCCGCGAGGCCGGCAGCGAGGCCGTTCGTTCGATCTTCGACGTCCACGACCTGAGTGAGGTCGTGTGGGAGGCGGTCGAGCGATCCGGCGCGATCGACCTGGCCCGGCAGATCCTGGGCTCGGACGTCTACGTCCACCAGAGCCGGCTCAACTACAAGCCCGGTTTCGCCGGAGGCGCCTTCTACTGGCACTCGGACTTCGAGACCTGGCACGCCGAGGACGGCATGCCCCGGCCGCGTGCGTGCAGCGCCTCCCTGGCGCTCACACCCAACGAGACCTACAACGGGCCCCTGATGATCATGCCGGGCACGCACAAGTACTACGTGCAGTGCGCGGGTGAGACTCCGGAGAACTACTACAAGGAATCGCTCGTCTCGACGTCGCCGAAGATCGGCGTCCCGTCCGAGGAGCACATCTCCGAGATGTACGAGCGCCACGGTCTCGACGTGCTCACGGGCGGGGCGGGATCGATGACGATGTTCGACTGCAACGCCCTGCACGCCTCGGGCGGCAACATCACGCCGCTGCCCCGGGCGAACGTGTTCATCGTGTTCAACAGTGTCGAGAACGAGTTGACCGAGCCGTTCGCGGGCACCCCGCCGCGGCCGGACTTCCTCGCGCGCCGGCCCTGAGCCGGACACCGGTGCCGGGCCCCGCGGGTGCGGGACCCGGCATCGGTGCGCCGGAGTCAGGCGGGGTCCAGGCCGACCTCGCGCGCGCCGTCGGTGAACGCCTCGACGAACGCCTGCAGTGGTCGCCGCCGGGCGTCCCGACGGCGATAGGTGATCGACACCGTCCTGGTGAGCTCGTCGGTCAGGGGAATCACCTCCACGTCCGCGCCGAAGGTGCTCAGCCCGAGGTCGGAGGCCAGGGTGACCCCGAGGCCCGCGGCGACCAGGGACAGCGCCGTGGACTGCTCGCCCGCCTCGTGCCGCACGTCGGGTTCGAACCCCGCCTCGCGACAGGCGATCCGCACCGCGCGACCGAAGTGCGACCGCGGGTGCGCGACGACCCACGGCGCCCCGGAGAGGTCGGCCAGCGACAGTCGGGTCGAGTCCACGAAGCCGCGGGGGACGACCGCGTGCAGAGACTCCCTCGCGATGGGCACCCGCACCAGGTCGGTCACGTCCGCCATCACGTAGCTGGAGTAGTCCAGCACGAACGACAGATCGAGCGAGCCGTCCCGGACCGCGCCGGTGGTGTCCTCCGGGGCGAGCTCCCGGGTCCGCACCACGATGCCCGGGTGGTCGCGCGCCAGGATCCGCATCCCGGCGGGCAGCAGCGTGACGGCCACCGACGCCCACACCCCGGCGGTGAGGTTCGTGCCGACGCCCGCACGGGCCGATTCCATGGCGTGACCGGCGTCCTCCACGGCGGACAGGATCGTCCGCGCGTGCCCGGCCAGTATGAGCCCCGCCTCGGTCAGCGCGAGCCCGCGACCCCGCTTCTCGAACAGCGGGGTCCCCGCCTCCCGCTCGAGCAACGAGAGTTGCTGCGACACGGCCGAGACGGTGTACCCCAGCGCGGCCGCGACCGCGGTGACGGTGCTGCGGCGCTCCAACTCGGCGAGCAGCCGTAGCCGGTGCAGTGACGGCTCCATTCCCCGAGCGTAGGAGCGCGCGGCCGCATCGTGCAGGAAAAGTGAACGGTCAGGTCCACGAAGTCTCGCTGGACCCCCGGGACGCATGCTCGCATGCTGGGGACATCCCCGCCGGACCCGCCGGCGGACGAGGTCGCCGAGGAGGCGAGCACCATGACGTCCATCGAGATCCCGGGCACCACCGGTCATACCGGGTCAGCCCCCCAGACCGTGCCCGCCGCTCCGGAGAGCGCGAGCCGATCGAGCCGTGAGCCCTACCTGCGACTGCACTGGGAGGACGACGAGACCGGGGCGCGGGGTTACCTCGTGGTCGACACCCTCGTCGGCGGTCTGGCCACCGGCGGGACCCGTATGCGCGCCGGGTGCACTCTCCGCGAGGTCGAGGACCTGGCCCGCGGAATGACCCGCAAGACGGCGGCGTTCGACCTGCCCATCGGCGGGGCCAAGGGCGGCATCGACTTCGACCCCAAGGACCCCCGCGCCATCGACGTGCTCGGCCGGTTCTGCGAGGCCATGCGGCCGTTCCTCGACCGACACTGGGTCACCGCCGAGGATCTGGGCGTCCCGCAGCACCTGATCGACGAGGTGTTCGCCCGACTGGGGATGCGGCAGTCCTATCACGCGGCGATCGAGCGGTCGGCCGATCCCGCCGCCACCGCCGACCGGATCTTCCGCGGGCTGAACGCCGGGGTTCCGGGCGGGCTGCTCGGCGATGTGATCGGTGGCTACGGGGTCGCGCAGGCGTGCCTCGCGGCGGCGTACGTCCGGGGCTGGGACATCGAGCGCACCTCGGTGGCCGTCCAGGGCGTGGGCACGATGGGGGGCGGCGCCGCGTGGTACCTCCACGAGGCCGGCATGCGCGTCGTCGCACTGGCCGACGCCGCCGGCACCCTCTACGACCCGGCGGGACTCGACGTCCCGGCGCTGCTGGCGACCCGCGACCGCTTCGGGGAGATCGACCGCTCGGCCGTCCCCGCCCGGGTGCAGCGGCTGGACCGCGACCGGATCCTCGGCATGGACGTGGACGTGCTCGTGCCCGCCGCCGTCTCGTACGCCATCACCGCGGACAACTGCACCGAGGTCACCGCACCGATCGTGGTCGAGGCGGCCAACGCCGCCACCACGGCCGACGCGGAACTCGACCTCACGGCCCGCGGGATCGCGGTGCTGCCGGACTTCGTCGCCAACGCCGGGGCCGTCGCCTGGGCGTGGTGGTTGATCCTCGGGGAGGTCGACGACCAGCCGGAGAGTTCGTTCCTCCGCCTGGGCCGCGAGATGACCGCCAAGGTCGCCGACCTGCTCACCGGCTGGGATCCGAGCCGGGGCCCGCTGCGGTGGATCGCCGACGTCTCCGGGCCGGTCCGGACGGTGCCGCCGGTCGTCGTGCCCTGACCGCCCCCTACGCAACCGCCCGGGCCCGTCGCCCCTCGACATGGCGTCTCGCGTGCCCCGATGGGCAGGCGAGACGCCATCTTCGGGAGCGGCGGCCGTCTTGGCGGTCAGGCGCGGGAGCGGGACGCCAGCCGCGGGAGCGGTTGCGGTGCCGCTCTGGGCGGGTTGTCAGACGGCTGAGTCTCTGCCCTCTCCGATCTCGCCGGGGTCGGAGTCCGAGTCTGTGTCGTGGCCGTTGCCGATCGCGGTGTGCATCCGGGCCCGGCGGGGAGAGTCGTCGCTGCCCAGCAGCAGATCGATGGTGAGACCGAGCCTGGTGGCGACCTCGGCGGCCGACGACCTGCGGGTCAGCCACGACACGAGGTTGGACATCCACACGTCGGAGACGACCCGGGCGATCGAGAGCTGCACCTCGTCCGGGGTGCCCTGGGCCATCGCGCGGCCGAGGATCCGGTCCATGTAGAAGCCGACCTCCTCGACCTCGTTGGCCACGGAGGCGTCGGCGAACATGAAGGCGCGCGTCATCGCCTCGGTGAGGTTCGGGTCGCGCTGCATGGACTTGGTGATCATCTCCACCACGACCTTCATCCGCTCCTGCGCGGTGTCGCCGGGCGGGGCTGACCGCTCGGTGCGCTGGTCGAGCCGACGGAACTCACGGGCGAGCGCCGAGACCAGCAGGTGCACCTTGGACGGGAAGTACCGGTAGAGGGTGCCCACCGCGACCTCGGCCTTCTCGGCGACGGCACGCATCTGCACGGCCTCGTAGCCGCCCTTGGCGGCCAGGGCGAGGGTCGCGTCCAGGATCCGCCGACGGCGCTCGCGTTGCGACGACGTGGTGGGCTCGTCGCTCCGGGCGGCGGGGTCCGGCGCGGCGGCGGTACGGGTCCCGGCTGAGCTCTTGGTCATGGAGGCGAAACCTTCTGCGCTGGTCGGATCGGGTCGGCGGGGCATCCCGGCGGGCTGGGGCGGGACCCGGGTGTGCGTCGGGGACCCTTCTGGTGCATTCTAGAACACGATACCTAGAACACGTTCTATTATGGCGTGGAGCGCGCGGGTCAGCGGGCCCGCGCCGAGTACGGAAATCCCGTCGCGCCCGAGGAGCCCAGCAGTGAGTATCGCCACCACCCCGGATCAGACCGAGATCCAGAACTCGATCAAGGCCTGGGCGAAGTCCGCCGATCCCGTGGCCACGGTACGCGTTCAGGAGAAGGATCCGGAAGCCTGGAAGGCCGTGTGGCCCCGACTCGCCGAGCTGGGGCTGTTCGGCGTCGCCATCGCGGAGGAGCACGGTGGCGCCGGCGCCGAGATCGTCGACCTGGCGTGCATGCTCGAGGAGGCCGCGGCGAAAATGGCGCCCGGCCCGGTCCTGTCCACCGCGCTGACCGGTGTCCTGGTCTCGCGCGCAGGCGGAGCCGTCGCCAACGCGCTGGGTGAGACGATCGCCGAGGGCGGCCTGCCCGTCGGGGTGTGCCTGGGCATCGGCACCGCGACCTTGGACGGGTCGGGGGAGATCACCGGTGATCCCGGCGTCGCCTACGGCGGCACCCCCGGCGGAGGGTTGCTGCTGCCCGTCGAGGTGGACGGCGCCACCCGCTGGGCGCTTCTCGAGGCGGGCACGCCGGGGCTCACCGTCACCCCGGCGACCCCGTACGACATCTCGGCGTCGATCGGCCACGTCAGCCTGCAGGGCGTGACGATCCCGGCCGACCGCGTCCTCGAGGGCGTCACCACCGCACACGTCCACCAGCTGTTCGTCACCCTGGCCGCCGCCGAGGCCGCGGGCGTCGCCGACTACACGCTCGCCACCGCGGTGGACTACGCCAAGATCCGCGAGCAGTTCGGCCGCACGATCGGCTCGTTCCAGTCCATCAAGCACCTCGCCGCCGACATGCTGTGCCGCACCGAGCAGGTCCGTGCGCTGGCGTGGGACGCCGCCGCGGCCGCGGAGGACCTGCTCGCCGGCGACTCGGAGCTGCCCGTCGCCGCCGCGGTCGCCGGGGCGCTGGCCTTCGACAACGCCGTGCGCAACTCCCAGGACTGCATCCAGATCCTCGGCGGCATCGGCTTCACCTTCGAGCACGACGCCCACTTCTACATGCGGCGGGCGGGCGCACTGCGCCAGGCGATCGGCGGCTCCGCCCGCTGGCGGCGATCCCTGGCCGAGCTCACGCTGTCGGGCAGGCGCCGCCACCTCGACATCGACCTGTCCGAGATCGACGGGCTGGACGCCAAGCGGGAGGACATCCGCGCGTTGGTGGCGACGGTCGCGGCGGTCGAGGGTGACGAGCGCAAGCGTGCCCTCGCCGACACGGGCCTGTTCATGCCGCACCTGCCCGAGCCGTGGGGCCTGGGCGCGGGCCCGGCCGAGCAGCTGCTCATCGACGAGGAACTCGAGGCCGCCGGAGTCACCCGCCACGACATCACGATCGGCGGCTGGGCGGTGCCGACCATCCTGCAGGCCGCCCCCGAGCACGCCGATCTGCTGGTGCGCGACACGATGGCCGGGAAGATCAGGTGGTGTCAGCTGTTCTCCGAGCCCGGCGCCGGCTCCGACCTGGCCGCCCTGCGCACCACCGCCGAGAAGGTCGACGGCGGCTGGAAGCTCAACGGACAGAAGGTGTGGACCTCCCTGGCCCGCGAGGCCGACTGGGCGATGTGCCTGGCCCGGACGGACTCCGACGCCCCCAAGCACAAGGGCATCACGTACTTCCTCGTGGACATGCGCTCCGAGGGCATCCGCACGCGACCCCTGCGCGAGATCACCGGTGAGGCGTTGTTCAACGAGGTCTACCTCGAGGACCTCTTCGTCCCCGACGAGTTCCAGGTGGGCACGGTCAACGACGGCTGGAAGATCGCCCGCACCACCCTGGCCAACGAGCGCGTGGCCATGGGCGGCGGCTCGTCGCTCGGCGACGCTGCGGAGGAGATCATCGGGCTGATCAACGCAGCCGGTGTGGCCGACGACGCGCTCGTGCTCGACGAGTTCGGCAAGCACGTCGCCGACGGCGTCGTCGGAAACCTCCTCGACCTGCGCACCGCGCTGCGCAGCCTCGCCGGCTCGGGCCCGGGCGCCGAGTCCTCGGTCCGCAAGATCGTGGGTGTGCGCCACCGTCAGGACATCGCCGAGTTCGGTCTGCAGCTCACCGGCACCGGCGGCGTCGAATTCACCGAGCAGGGACGCAAGTTCCTCATGGTCCGCTGCCTGTCGATCGCCGGTGGCACCGAGCAGGTCCTGCTCAACGTCGTCGGCGAGCGCATCCTCGGCCTGCCCAGGGACTAGTTCGAGCACGTGACCGACCCCCTCCCGATTAAGGACTGACCCCCGTGGACTTCACCCGTACCGAGACCCAGGCTGCCGTCGCCGAGGCGGTGGCCGGCGCACTGTCGACGGCCGCCCCGGCCGAGGAACTGCTCACCGCGCTACCCAGCCGCGGCGTGGACGACGCCGGCTTCGACGAGCGACTGTGGGCGGCGTTCGCCGAGTCCGGTCTGCTCTCCCTGGGCCTGCCCTCCGCCCTCGGCGGGGACGACCTCACGCCCGCCGACATCGCGGTGGTGCTCGAGGAGGTCGGCCGTGCCGGAGTGGTGATCCCCGTCCTGGAGACCCTGGGCTTCGGCGTGGCGCCGATCGTCGCGCTGGGCACCCCCGACCAGCAGTCCCGGCTTCTCGAGGGCATCGAGGACGGCCGCATCCTCACCGCCGCCGTCGCCGAGCCCGGACGCCCACTGCCGCTCGAGCCCACCGTGCGGCTCGAGGGTGGGAAGCTCACCGGGACCGCCACGTCGGTGCGGTACGCGGCCCAGGCCCGTTCGGTCCTCGTGCCGGTGTCCACGTCCGGGGGCGCCGCACTCGTCGTCGTCGCCCCCGACGCCCCGGGCGTCACCCTGACGCCCACCCTCGGCTCCCTGGGGGTGCCCGAGTACGCGATGCGGTTCGAGGCCACCGGGGTCGACGACGACGACGTGCTGCGCGGCTCGGGATCGGAACCCGTCCTCGAGGTGTTCCGACGTCTCGTCCTGTCCGCCTGTATCGCGCACGGGGACGGTCTCGTCGGCGGCGCGCTGGAGATGACGGCCGGCTACCTCAAGGAACGTCAGCAGTTCGGCAAGGCGCTGGGGTCGTTCCAGGCGGTCCAGCAGGAGCTCGCGGACGTGTACATCGTCTCGCAGACGCTCCACGTGATCGCGCAGTCGGTGTCCTGGCGGATCTCCGAGGGGGTGGCCGGGTCCGGGGACCGCTACGAGTCCGACCCCACGATCGGCGCCTACTGGCTGGCGGCCGAGGGCCCGCGGGCCGTCCAGATCCTGCACCACCTGCACGGCGGCGTGGGCGTGGACGTCACCTACCCGATGTTCCGGTACGCCTCGGCGGTCAAGGACCTGGCACGGTTCGTCGGCGGCGCGCAGCTGCACCTCGACGCGCTCGGTGCCGCGCTCGCCGCGGACCCGGTCGACAGGATCGAGGCGGGCGGTGCCGCCCCCGCCGCGGACGCCACCCCGGCCGACGCCGACGGCGCGTTCATCGACCTCACGCCCGAACAGCGCGCACTGCAGGCCGAGCTGCGCGAGTACTTCTCGACGCTCATCTCGCCGGAGGAGGCGGCGGACATCGCCACCACCCGTCACGGCGACACCTACGCCGAGATCATCACGCGCATGGGCCGCGACGGCTGGCTGGGCGTGGGCTGGCCCGCCGAGTACGGCGGCAAGGGCTTCGGCCACATCGAGCAGCAGATCTTCACCAACGAGGCCACGCGTGCGGACGTGCCGCTGCCGTCGGTGACGCTGCAGACCGTGGGCCCGACCCTGCAGAAGTACGGCAGCGAGGCGCAGAAGGCGAAGTTCCTGCCCGGCATCCTCGACGGGTCGATCCACTTCGCGATCGGCTACTCCGAGCCCGACGCCGGCACCGACCTGGCCGCCCTGCGCACGACCGCGAGGCGTGACGAGGCCACCGGCGACTGGATCATCAACGGTCAGAAGATGTGGACCACCGGTGGCCACCACGCCGACTACATCTGGTTGGCCGCCCGCACCGGGACCCCGGACTCGCGCCATCGCGGGCTGACGATCTTCATCGTCGACACCACCGACCCCGGATTCTCGTTCACCCCGATCATCACCTGCGACGGCGCCCATCACGTCAACGCCACCTACTACTCGGACGTGCGCGTCCCGGCGGACATGGTGGTGGGCGAGGTCGACGGCGGCTGGAAGATGCTCACCACCCAGCTCAACCACGAGCGCGTCATGCTCGCGCCGTCCGGGCGTCCGGGCGGGTACTACGACGAGCTGGCCGCCTGGGCCCGCGGCACGGGCCCGGACGGGGTCCGCCACCTGGACCGGCCCGAGGTGCGGCGCGGACTCGCGGAGATCTTCGCGATCGTCCGGCTCAACGAGCTGCTCAACTGGAAGGTCTCCTCGGTGGGCGAGAACCCGTCGATGGGCGACTCCGCGGCCTCGAAGGTGTTCTCCACCGAGGAGATCCAGCACGTCGGCCGGATCGTCGAGGAGCTGCTCGGCCGTTTCGGCGACCCCACCGATCCCGACACCGCGGCGCTGCAGCGCTGGTTCGACATGATGAACAAGCGCAACGTGGTGATCACCTTCGGCGGCGGTGTCAACGAGGTCATGCGCGAACTGACCTGCATGGGTGGCCTCGGCATGCCCCGCACCGCCCGCTAGAGACCATCCCCCTGATCCACCGAGAAGGTACCCATGAGTGACGAGCAGGCCGCCCGTATCCTCGCCGCCGCCGAGGAGGTCCGCGCCGCCGGCGGGAGCGCCCGCCGTGCGGGCCGCGACCCGATCAACACGCCGATGATCCGGAACTGGACCGAGGCGATCGGTGACACCAACCCCATCTACTCCTCCGAGGAGACCGCACGCGCGGCCGGACACGGCGGACCGGTCGCACCGCCGGCCATGGCGCAGGTGTGGACCATGCGCGGGCTCGGGAAGACCCGTGAGGCCGACGACCCGCTGGGTCGGATGACCGACCTCCTCGACGCCGAGGGCTTCACCTCGGTCGTCGCGACCAACTGCGACTCCACCTACCACCGATACACCCGCCCGGGCGAGGAGGTGACCATCGAGTCCGTCCTGGTGGACGTGGTCGGCCCCAAGACCACGGGCCTGGGGGAGGGCTGGTTCTTCACCACCCGCAACTACTGGCGCGTCGGTGACGAGGTCGTCGCGGAGATGGACTTCCGCATCCTCAAGTTCCGCCCCGCGGCGAAGCCCGCCGAGCCCGCGCCGGCGCCCGCCGAGCCCGAGCCGGCGCCCGCCGACCAGATCGTGGCCAGCTCCGGCTCGGCCACCGACGACCTGGTGGTGGGCAAGGTCCTGCGCCCGTCGGTCTCGCACGACACGCAGTTCTTCTGGGCCGGCGTCGCCGCCCACGAGCTGCGCATCCAGACCCGCGAGGACGGCTCGTTGCAGCACCCGCCCGTCCCGGCGCTGTGGAAGGACAAGTCCGAGCAGACCGACTACGTGGTCTCCTCCGGCCGCGGCACCGTGTACAGCTTCGTGGTCCATCACGCCCCGCGCGTGCCGGGCCGCACCAGGTTCCCGTTCGTCATCGCGCTGGTGGAGCTGGAGGAGGGAGTGCGCATGCTCGGCGAGCTGCGCGACATCGAGCCGGCGGAGGTCCGGATCGGCATGGAGGTCGAGGTGGAGTTCCTCGACATGCCCGGCGACTCCTCCGCCGACGCCGCGTTCGGCACCGAGCCGTGGACGCTGTACGCCTGGCGCCCGGCCGGCGCACGCCCTGTCGACCGTCAGGAATCCGCGGGGTCACCCGCAAGGACCGAAGGGGCCGTCAAGTGAGCGAGCACCGTACCGTCTGTCCGGCCACCCCGCCCGCCGTGGCGGTGGGGGACCGGCTCCCCGAGCTGACCATCGAGGGCACACCGACGTTCATCGTGGCGTCCGCCCTGGCGACTCGGGACTTCCAGGACGTCCACCACGACCGCGACCTGGCCCACGCCAAGGGGTCCAAGGACATCTTCGTCAACATCCTCACCGACACCGGTCTGGTGCAGCGGTTCGTCACCGACTGGGCGGGCCAGCGCGCCCGCATCACGTCCATCAAGCTGCGCCTGGGCGTGCCCTGGTACGCCTACGACTCCCTCACCCTCACCGGCGAGGTGACCGGGGTCGACGACGACGGGCTGGTCACGCTGAAGATCGTCGGCACCGACTCGCTGGGCGCGCACGTCACCTCCACGGCGACCCTCTACATGAACGGAGACCCGGCCTGATGAGCTCTCTCTCAGACAAGGCGGCGATCGTCGGCATCGGCGCGACCGACTTCTCCAAGGACTCCGGCCGCTCCGAGCTGCGGCTGGCCGCCGAGGCCGTGCAGGCGGCCGTCGCCGACGCCGGGCTGCAGCCCTCGGACGTCGACGGCCTGGTGTCGTTCACCATGGACACCAACACCGAGATCGCGGTGGCCCGGGCCGCCGGGATCGGCAGCCTGAACTTCTTCTCCCGCATCCACTACGGCGGCGGCGCGGCGTGCGCGACCGTGCAGCAGGCCGCGATGGCCGTGGCGACCGGCGTGGCCGAGGTCGTGGTCTGCTACCGCGCATTCAACGAGCGCTCCGGGATGCGCTTCGGCCAGGTCAACTCGGCGCTGGTGCAGCAGGTCAACTCCTCCGGCACGGACAACGCCTTCTCCTACCCGCACGGCCTGTCCACCCCGGCCGGGTTCGTGGCCATGGTCGCGCAGCGCTACATGCACGAGTACGGCGCCACGAGCGAGGACTTCGGCCGGGTCGCGGTGGTCGACCGCAAGCACGCCGCGGCCAATCCCGCCGCGTTCTTCCACGGCAAGCCGATCACGTTGGCCGACCACCAGAACTCGCGGTACATCGCCGAGCCGCTGCACCTACTGGACTGCTGCCAGGAGTCCGACGGCGGTCAGGCGATCGTGGTGACCACGCCCGAGCGGGCCCGCGACCTGCCGCACACGCCGGTGTCGATCGCGGCGGCGGCGTCCGGGTCCGGGCCGGACCAGTACATCATGACCTCGTACTACCGCCCCGAGCTCGCGGGACTGCCGGAGATGGGCATCGTCGGTGACCAGCTGTGGGCGCAGTCCGGCCTGCGCCCCGACGACATGGACATGGCCGTGCTCTACGACCACTTCACCCCGTACGTCCTCATGCAGCTCGAGGAGCTGGGCTTCTGCGGTCGCGGTGAGGCCAAGGACTTCGTCCGCGAGCCCGGCGCGCTCGAGGTGGGCGGACGGCTGCCGCTCAACACGCACGGCGGCCAGCTCGGGGAGGCCTACATCCACGGGATGAACGGCATCGCCGAGGGCGTCCGTCAGCTCCGCGGTGACTCGGTCAACCAGGTCCCCGGCGCCGAGAAGCTCGTCGTCACCGCGGGCACCGGCGTGCCCACCTCGGGCCTGGTGCTCACCGTCTGACGGCGGCCTCGGGGCGGGCTGCCGCCCTCGGGCGTGGCCTGCCCGAGTGGCTCAGCCCCGCAGGCAGCCGCGCACGAACGATCCGATGTCCCGCACCGCGATCTTCGCCTCGGGGACGAGCGGGTGGAAGACCTGGAACACGTGGAACTGGTGGGGCCACAGCTGGAACTCGTGGCGCACCCCGTGCTCGGCGAAGTTCTCGGCCATCTTCTCGATCCCCCCGCTGAAGATCTCCTCGCCGCCGCACTGGATGAGGAACGGCGGCCAGTCGGGCGAGGGCTCGTAGTTGATCGGGGAGATCGCCGGATCGTCCGTGTCCACACCCGGTGCGTACTGGCGACGACACAGTTCGGCCAGGCCCAGCGCGAGGAAGGGGTCCTTGCGCGCCCGGTCCCGCGCGGTCATGTCGGTGAAGTCCAGGTCGACCCACGGGGAGAGAAGGACGACGCCGGCGGGCATCGCCGCCCCGGTCCGCTCGAGGTGGGCGACCAGCTGCATCGCCAGATTGCCCCCCGCGGAATCTCCGGCGACCACGATGTTCTCGGCCGGGAAGCCCATCTCCAGCAGCCACTCCCACCCGGCGATCGTGTCTTCGGTGGCCGCCGGGTGCGGGTGCTCCGGGGCGAGTCGGTAGTCCGGCAGGAACACGGGGACGCCGGTCTCGCTGGCGATCCTCGACGCCAGGGCCTTGTGCGACCACGGCGATCCGAACGTGAAGCCACCCCCGTGGATGTGGAAAATGACCTTGTCCGAGTCGAAGAAGCGTTTGCGGCCCACCCAGAGGCCGGGCACGGGCCCGTCCCCGGACCAGTCGTTGGTGCTCTCCAGGGCGGCCGCCCGCCCGGCGCCGGAGGTCAGCGCACGCAGGCGGCCGAGCGAGACGTCCGTCGCGGGCATCCTGTCCAGCGCCGGGCGGACGAACATCCGCAGCCCTCCCGCGAGCCCGCGGGACCGCAGAGTGCCCTGCTCGGACGG
>NZ_JAALDN010000007.1 GCF_014144855.1 Dietzia maris
GAACGGCATGAGGCCGGAGTCCGCGGTACCGCCCAGCCCGTGGCCCAGCACCACGCAGGGGCTGCCCGCCTCACTGGCACGGGCGGCGTCACCGGCGCTCCCCGCACCGCCGGCGGCGGGTAGGAACCAGCCGCGACACTCGGCGGCGTCCGGCCCCGATCCGGACCGGAAGACGATGTCGACGGGGCTGGTCATGCGGTTCTCCCTGGGTCTGCCGCGGCATCCACCGTGGGGTCGGGTCGGCCGTACACCGAGCGGACCCACATGTCGGTGGCGACGGTGAGCAGTGGCTCGCGGGGGCCGTCGGTGTCGTAGGCCAGCTGCTCGAGCACGGTCTCGTTGATGTGGATCAGCCCCACCGCGAGTGCCTCGGGATCCACGCCGTCCGGCGCCCGACCGGCCGTGCGCTCGGTGCGCAGGAACTCGGCGATCGGGGCGGCCAGCGTCCGGCGGCCCTCGTTCCACAGCGCCCGGGTCTGTTCGTGCTTGCTGCGGGCGGTGAGCAGGGCCCGGTAGATGTGGGCGTTCTCCAACACGCGGTCGGTCAGCTTCTCGAGGGCCCCGGCCACGCGCGTGCGGACGTCTCCCTCGCCGCCCACGATCGTCTCGACCGCCGCGCGGGCCTCGTCCTGTACCGCGGCCAGCAGGACGCCCACGGCGGCAGCCTTGGAGTCGAAGTAGAAGTAGAACGCGGACCTGGTGATCCCCGCGGACACGGTGAGGTCGGCCACCGAGATGTCGTCCAGGGCCGTGGTGCGCAGCCGGTCGTCGAGCGCGGCGAGCAGGGCCTCGCGGCGCCGGTCGCCGCGGGGGGAGGTGTTCGCCGAGGGGGCGGCCGGCGTCATGCCGTCACCCGGTCACGCAGGGCGGCGCCGCGCTCGCGGGCGCGCTCGAGGCCGTGGGGGATCTCCCGGGTGCGCAGGTCGCGTTCGTAGAGGAAGTAGTCGACCTGCTGCTGGTGGCGGGGTGTGTCGAGCATGTGGCCGATGTACTTCTTCTCGTCCTCCACGATCACCCGCTCCATCTCCGCCACCGGCGGGGTGCGGTACAGCCCGGCCGCCCACGCCGCCACCAGCCGGGCCTGCGCCTCGACGAACGGGAACAGGGTCGGGGTGGACTGGGCGAAGCCGACAAAGGCGAGGTCCTCGATGCCCGGGGTGAACATCCGCTTGTAGAGCGGGACGTGGTTGTGGGCGTCGGCGCTGAGGAAGTCCCGGTCGAAGAACGGGAACGTGGTGTTGTACCCGGTGGCCTGGATGATCACGTCGAACTCGCCGCTGGTGCCGTCCTCGAAGTGCACCGTCCGGCCGTCCAGTCGGGCGATGTCCCCCTTGGCGACGACGTCCCCGGACCCCAGCCGCAGCGGCAGTTCGACGGACTGCGTGGGGTGGGCCTCGAAGAACTTGTGGTTGGGGGTCGGCAGGCCGTACTCCTCCGGCCGGCCGGCCGACATCGGCTGCATCGCCTGGATGGCCTTGCGCTGCCACGAGTACGGGATGTACGGGAAGGTCGCGAAGTACTTGTCGGCCGGCTTGCCGGCGATGTACTTGGGCACGATCCACGCACCCGACCGGGTGGACAGCGTCACCTCGTTGCGCATGACCTTGGACGACAGCTCCACCACGATGTCCGCGGCGCTGTTGCCGAGGCCCACCACGAGGATCTTCTTGTCCATGAGGTGCAGCGGATCCCACGGGTCGACGTAGGCGTGGGAGTGGATCATCTCCCCGGTGAACTGGCCGGGGAAGTCGGCGAAGCGCGGGTGCCCGTTGCCCACCACGAGTCCGTCGAAGCGGAGCGTCTCGGTCTCGCCGGCCCCGCCCGTGCCGCCGGCCCCGGCCTGTGCGGCCGACCCGGTGCGCGACGTGGTCAGTTCCCACCCGCCGTCCGGCAGGCGCTCGGCATGGTCGACCCGCGTCTCGAACTCGATGGCCGGCAGCAGGCCGAACGCCTCGGCGTAGTCGTCTAGGTACTGCTTGATCTGGCTGTGGTGGGGGAAGTCCGGGAACTCCTCCGGCATCGGGAAGTCCCGGAAGCTCAGCTGGTGCTTGGACGTGTCGATGTGCAGCGAACGGTAGGCACTCGAGCTGCCGTTGGGGTTGTCGAACGCCCAGTTCCCGCCGATCCGGTCCGACGCCTCGAAGCACACCGCGTCAGTCCCGTAGTCGCGGAGCATCTTCAGCGTCGTCAGGCCGCTGATGCCCGCGCCGATCACGGCGATTGTGCAGGTCGATGTCATGCGAACCCCTTCGGCGGATCTCTCGGCGAGGCAGACTCGCCGACAAGAGAGCTATGGCGCAGATCACACTATGGCCCGTGTTGACGGTCGTCAACAGCTTCCTCCGGCCCGGCGGACCACCCCGCCGAGGCCGGTCGTCAACCCTACTGGAGGCCCCGTGGACACGGATCGCACACGCGTCCCCACCACTGACCGCGACAGTTCCTCGGACGGTTCCGATGTGGCTGCGCGCGGCCGCTCCGCCGTCGTGGTGGGCGGGGCGTCGGGGATCGGGTGGGCGACCGCCCGCGCTCTCGCGGCCGGGGGGTGGCAGGTCACGATCGGGGACCTCGACGCCGAGGC
>NZ_JAALDN010000080.1 GCF_014144855.1 Dietzia maris
GGGGTAGCCGAGCTTGCCCCACATGCGGATCACGTCGGCCGGGGCGGCCGCCGCGAGTTCCGCGGGGCCGGGCCAGCGGTCGAGCCAGGCCCGCCAGACGGGCTCGACCCGGGCGACGGGGGTCTGCTGGCTCATGACCTCGCAGAGCAGGATCTCCCATGCGCCGACCTGCCCACCGCGCCACGGCAGCGGGCGGCCGGCGCGGGCGAACCAGGAGAGGAGTGCGGAGGTGTCGAGAGAGGTCAACGCGAGTCTTCCGGGGTCGGCGGGGCACAATATGAGCCATGCCTCATACCAACCCGATCAGCGCATGGGCCTCGCTCCGTGACGGCAACCACCGCTTCGTCGATTGCGAGATGCGTCATCCCAGCCAGAATACCCAGCGTCGCGAGCAGCTCGTCGCCGCGCAGCACCCGAAGGCGGTCCTGTTCGGGTGTTCGGACTCCCGGGTCGCGGCCGAGATCATCTTCGATCAGGGGCTCGGTGACCTCTTCGTCATCCGCACCGCAGGCCATATCATCGACACCGCGGTGCTCGGGTCGATCGAGTACGCGGTCCACGTGCTGGACACTCCTCTGATCGTGGTGCTCGGCCATGACAGCTGCGGCGCGGTCAAGGCGACCGTGGACGCGCTGGCGACCGGGGAGATCCCGCCCGGCTTCCTCCGGGACGTGGTGGAGAAGGTGTCCCCGTCGATCCTCAACGGGCGTCGCGAGGGGCTCAGCGGCATCGACGATTTCGAGGCGCGCCACGTGCTCGAGACGGGTGAGCTGCTCGAGCAGCGTTCCAAGATCATCAGCGAGCGGATCGACAACGGCGAACTCGCGATCGTCGGCGTGACCTACAAGCTCTCCGACGGCCGCGCCTACCTGCGCAGCGTCCTGGGCGAGGTCGAGGACGTCCCCCACGGCCCCGGTGAGGAGATGGTCGCCATCTGACGCCCTCCGGCGGCCCGGCGGCCCGGCGGCCACCCGGTCTGAGGGACACGCCGCGCCGACGGGCAGGTGGGGCACCCGCGCGGCTCTAGAGTTGGACCCGTGCAGGAACCCCAGGGCCCCCTACCGCGCGAAGTCTATGTGCGTCGCCGCGTCGCCGCGGTCGTCGTCGCCGTCATCGCCGTGGTCGTGGTGGTGCTCGCGCTGTTCCTCGCCTCCCGCGACAGCGGGACCGACACCCAGGAGACCGCCGCGGGCGGGGAGAACGGCACGACCGGGGCCGTCGAGACCTCGGAGACGTCCACCTCCGCGACCACCGAGCGGGACGACGACGGAGGCGCCTCGCGGGGCCGGTGCGCCGACGAGGATCTCCGTCTGGACGTGTGGTCGGCCGAGCCCAACGTGCCCGTGGGCTCCGACGTGCGCTTCTTCGTCAACATCGTCAACGTCTCGGACACCACGTGCGACCGGGACCTGTCGGAGGCGCCGCTGTCGTTCGAGGTCTACCGGCTCGACGACAACTCCAAGGTGTGGTCGAGCATCGACTGCACCACGCCGCGCGAGGAGGACCAGGTCGAGCTGCGCCCCGATGAGCCGGAGCCGCGTCAGATCGACTGGACCGGCCGACGGTCCGCCGAGGGCGCGTGTTCCGAGTCGGACCGGACGCCAGTCGAGGTCGGCGCCTACCAGGTGTACGCACTGGTCGGGAACGTCTTCAGCCCGGCCTCCACCTTCAACGTGGTCGAGGCCCCCGAGTCGTGACCGGGTCCTGACCGGGCCCGCGCCGAGCGATGGGGCGCCGCGGTGGTCGTCAGCCGGTGCCCAGGCCGGTGAGGCGCTGCCGGACGTGGCGGGCCCACAGCGCGCCGACGCCCTCGACGTCGGCGAAGTCCGACTGCTCGGCCGCCAGCAGTGCGGGCACCGATCCGAAACGTTCGACCAGCGCCGTGATCTGCACCGGCCGCAGGCGAGGGATGTGCGCGAGCATGCGGTGTCCGCGGGCGGTGACGTGCTCGTCCAGGTCCTCGGGCTCGGCCGGTAGCCCCAGGCAGCGCGCGACGGGCGCGGGCAGGAGCAGGTCGGCGTCGGTCAACGCGGCCAGTCGCTCGAGCCCGGCGGTGACCTGCTCGGGTGTCGGTATCGGGCGTGCATCGCCGTCGACGGCCTCCACGCGGAGGTGGTCCGCGACCAGGCCCCACAGTTCATCGGGGGTGTCGGAGAGCAGTTCCTCGAGCTGCAGGGTTGTCTGGCGCCCGTATTCGCCCATCTCCACCGTGAGCTCGGCGAGTTCGGCGCCCAGGCGTTCGAGCCTGAGCAGGCGCTGGGCCATGGTCACGACGTCGCGCACCGAGGCGTAGTCACCCATCTCCGCCCGGTCGAGCCGGGCGCGGGCACGGGCGGTGCGGGCGCCGTGCCGCTCCATCGTGGCGACCGTCTGGTCGGCCCGGGCCAGCAGGACCACCGGGTCGGCCAGCACCCGGGCCAGTCCGCCGGCGTAGACGGTCACCGTGGTCATCGACGCCGACACGGCCACCGTGGGGACGCCGGTGTGCAGCGCCGTGCGCTCGGCGGCGCGATGACGGGTGCCCGTCTCGACGGCCGGCAGTGACGGGTCGGGGACCAGGTGGACGTTGGCGCGGGTGATCCGGGAGCCATCGGTGGACAGCACCACGGCGCCGTCCATCTTGCTCAGTTCCCGCAGTCGGGCGGGCGCGAACTCGACGTCGAGGTCGACACCGCCGTCGCAGATGGCCCGGACGGCGGGATCGTCACCGAGCACCACGAGCCCCCCGGTGCCGCTACGGCGGATCCGGTCGAGTGCGTCACGCAGCGGGGTGCCCGGGGCGAGTCGCCGCAGGACGGCCCGCATGTCGGGGTCGACCGGTGAACCGTCGGCCGAGCGGGCGGAGAGGGCGGACGTGTCAGTGCTCCTCGGACTCGCCGGCGTACTCCGTCGGACGGGTGTACTCGCCGGCCTCGACGAGCTCGCCCACGACGGCGGCCTCGGTCTCGATCCGGTCGCCGTTGGAGAAGCTCACGGTGGCGGGCACGGAGACCCCGACGTCGAGGTCGTCGGCCGAGGGGAGGGTCGCGGTGGTCTGCTCGACGCAGACGCCCTCCGGTGCGGGGGCGGGCTCTGCGCCTTCGGTCGCGTCGACGACGATCGTGCAGCCACGCTGCAGCGGCCGGGTCTCGCCGAGCTGGACCGGGGTGCCGTCGATCTCGACCTGATCGAGGGAGACGGCCTCGCCGAGGCCGTAGCCGGTGAACGAGGCGACGAATCCGACGCGGGCCTCGCCACCGTTCTCGGGGACGACCACCTGCAGGTCGTTGACGTGCAGGTCGCCCGCGGAACCCCGTCCACCGTCGACCGCGGCGACCTGGTTGGCGGTCTGGGAGACCTGGCCGGCGCTGCAGGCCGACGCCCCGAGGGCGGCGCCCACGGCCAGGACTACGAGCGCGGTGCGGCGCAGGCCGGTGTTCGGTGAAGTCACGTCAGGCTCCTCGGGGATGGTCGTCTCTCAGGCCGGTCTCATCGTAGTCCACGGCCCGTCCAGACCGGCGTCAGAGTGGCCCCCTCACACCCGTGGGATTCCCTCGTCAGCCTGTACACGTTGCTGACCTGCGCAAACGGAAAACGCCTGCACTGAGGGCGTGCTAAGATAGGGCGGTCGAAAGGGGAAAGCCACTCATGGAGTTCAAGGTCGGCGACACCGTCGTCTACCCGCATCACGGCGCCGCCACCATCCAGGCGATCGAGATGCGGACGGTCAAGGGCACCGAGAAGGAATACCTCGTCCTCAAGGTTTCACAGGGCGACCTCACGGTGAAGGTACCGGCCGAGAACGCCGAGTACGTGGGCGTTCGCGACGTGGTGGACCAGGCGGGCCTGGACAAGGTCTTCGAGGTCCTGCGCACCGAGCACGCGGAGGAGCCCACCAACTGGTCGCGTCGTTACAAGGCCAACGGCGAGAAACTCGCCTCCGGTGACGTCAACAAGGTCGCCGAGGTCGTGCGCGACCTCTGGCGCCGCGATCTCGATCGTGGCCTGTCCGCGGGCGAGAAGCGCATGCTCGCCAAGGCGCGCCAGGTGCTCGTCGGCGAGCTCGCGCTCGCCGAGCGCTCGGACGAGGAACGCGCTGACGCCCTCCTCGGTGAGGTCCTCGGCTCCGCCGCACCGGCGTGACGCGACCGTCGGAGTGATCGGACACGGTCCGGACGGCCACCCCGCCCCCACGGGCAGGGTGGCCGCCGTCGTTCCCGCGGCCGGTTCCGGGCTCCGGCTCGGCGCGGGACTGCCCAAGGCCTTCGTCGAACTCCACGGCCGGACGATGCTGGAGCGGGCCGTCGCCGGCCTGCTGGACTCGGGGGCCGTCGACGATGTGGTGGTGGTGGTCCCGTCGGACCGCGTCCGGGAAGCCGAGTCGATGCTCGCCCGACTCCGGAACGATGACCACCTCGTCGTCGTCGCCACCGGCGGCGCGGAGCGCACCGACTCCGTGCGCAACGGGCTCGCGGCGCTGACCGCCACCCACGGTGATGCCGGCGCGGCGGTGTACGACGTCCTGCTGGTGCACGACGCGGCGCGGTGCCTCACCCCCGCCGCACCGACGCGGCGCGTCGTCGAGGCCGTGCGCTCCGGCGAGGTCGCCGTGGTGCCGGTGCTCCCGGTCGTCGACACCGTCAAACAGGTCGACGTCGACGGCTACGTCGTGGGCACCCCCGACCGTTCCGGGCTGCGCGCCGTCCAGACACCCCAGGGATTCGCTCCCGACGTCCTGCTCGCCGCCTATGACGCGGCCGGGGACATCGCCACCGACGACGCCGGCCTGGTCGAACGGATCGGGCAACGGGTCGCGACCGTCGAGGGAGACGCGCTCGCGTTCAAGATCACCACCGCCACCGACCATGCCCGCGCGCTGACGGAACTCGCCGGATCCCGTCCCGGCTCGGCGCCCCCCGTCCCCGCGGGCCGAATCCAGGAGGACCCGTGACCGGACCCGTCATCCCCCGCGTGGGGATCGGCACCGACGCCCACCGCGTGGAGCCCGGAAAGCGCTGCATGATGGCGTGTCTGCACTTCCCCGAGGACAACGGGTGCGAGGGGCACTCCGACGGGGACGTGGTCGCCCACTCCCTGGTCGACGCCCTGCTCTCGGCGGCGGGCCTCGGCGACCTCGGCGCGCTGGTGGGCACCGGACGACCCGAGTACGACGACGTCTCGGGCGAGCGCCTGCTGCGGGAAGCGGTGGCCGAGCTGGACGAGCACGGGTGGGTGATCGGCAACGCCGCCGTGCAGATGGTGGGCAACCGGCCCAAGATGGGGCCGCGCCGTACCGAGGCCGAGCAGCGATTGTGCGAGATCATCGGCGCCCCGGTCTCCGTCTCCGCCACCACCACCGACGGCATGGGCTTCACCGGCCGCGGTGAGGGGGTCTCCGCCGTGGCCACGGCACTGGTGTACCGGGCCTGACGGCCCGACACCGGTAGACTCGGCACCCGTGACGCTCCATCTGTACGACACCGCCGCCCGCTCCCTGAGGGAGTTCACCCCCGTCCGGGAAGGGCACGCGTCCGTCTACCTCTGTGGAGCCACCCCCCAGTCGGTCCCGCACATCGGCCACGTCCGCTCCGGCGTCGCGTTCGACATCCTGCGCCGCTGGCTCCTCGGATGCGGCTACGACGTGGCGTTCGTGCGCAACGTCACCGACATCGACGACAAGATCCTCACCAAGGCCGCCGAGAACGGGCGCCCGTGGTGGGAATGGGCGGCCACCCACGAGCGCGAGTTCACCCGCGCCTACGACGCGCTCGGCGTGCTGCCGCCGTCCACCGAGCCACGCGCGACCGGGCACGTGACCCAGATGATCGACTACATGGAGAGGCTCATCGAGCGGGGTTTCGCGTATCCGGCCGAGGGCAGCGTCTACTTCGACGTCGCCGCCTGGTCGGCCGCGCCCGAGGGCGACTACGGGCACCTGTCTGGACACCGACTCGACGAGGTCGACCAGGGCGAGTCCGCCGACCTGCGCGGTAAGCGCGACACGCGGGACTTCGCCCTGTGGAAGGCCGCCAAGCCCGGCGAGCCCGCCTGGCCCACCCCGTGGGGCGACGGCAGGCCCGGGTGGCACCTCGAGTGCTCGGCCATGGCCACCTGGTACCTCGGTCACACCTTCGACATCCACGGCGGTGGGCTGGACCTGCAGTTCCCGCACCACGAGAACGAGGCGGCCCAGTCCCACGCCGCCGGCGACGGGTTCGCCCGCTTCTGGCTGCACAACGGCTGGGTGACGATGGCCGGCGAGAAGATGAGCAAGTCACTGGGCAACGTGCTCAGCGTGCCCAACATCCTCACCGCCGTCCGCCCCGTGGAACTGCGCTACTACCTCGGAAGTGCGCATTACCGGTCGATGCTGGAATACTCTCCCGAGGCACTGCAGGAGGCGGCCGCGGCCTATCGCCGGATCGAGGCGCTCGTGCACCGGGTGAACGAGGCCATCGGGTCGGGAACGGCACCGGGGGGCGACGTCCCGGTCGGCGAGTGGACCGACGCGTTCGCCGCCGCGATGGACGACGATCTCGGGGTCCCCGCCGCGCTGGCGGAGATCCACGGCCGGGTCCGCGCCGGCAACACCGCGTTGTCGTCGGGGGATCTCGACGCGGCGCTCGCGGCGGCGTCGTCCGTCCGGGCGATGGCCGCGGTGCTGGGCGTCGACCCGCTGGACCCGCAGTGGACCTCCGCCGGGGGTGGGGAGGACGCGGCGTTGACAGCACTCGATCTCCTTGTGCGCGCAGAACTCGAGGCCCGCGCCGACGCGCGGGCGAACAAG
>NZ_JAALDN010000081.1 GCF_014144855.1 Dietzia maris
CGGCGCCCCCTCGTCGGCGCCCTCGTCGACACCGGGGCCGCGGCGGGGGCCGCCGCCGTCGCGTTCGCCCTGGCGACCCTCGCCTCGGGCACCGGGTTCGGCTGGCTGGACGCGATCTCCGTCTCCGACCGGGTCATCAACTACCTCAGCGCGCCCACCGCCGCGGCGCACCTGGTCCACGCCGTGGTCGACACCCCCGGATTCGAGGACGTCCTGGCGGTCGCCCGCCGCGTCGGACGCGTGGTCCTGGGGGTCACCCTCGTCGTGGTGTGGTGGCTCCACCGGCGTGACACCCGCTCGGCGCTCCGCGGCATCATGGTCGCGCTGCTGGCCTTCGTCATCCTCAACTCGCTGGCCTGGCCCTGGTATTACGTGTGGGTGGCGGCGTTCTGGGTCGCCGCCCGACCCGGTCGACGCGCCACCACAGCCGTCGTTGCGGTGACCGTCTTCCTCGTGATGGCGATCGGACCCAACGGGTCGACCAGCCTCTACAGCCCCGCGCTCGTCGGGGCGGCCCTCGCGGCAGCCCTCGCCGCGGTCTGGTGGTGGCGGCGCGCCACCGCCGGGGTCAGAACGCCATCGCCTGGGCGCGCCGCATGACCTCGCGGGCGCGGTGACCGTGTAGCGCGTCGGCCGGCCGGCCGGGCAGGCTGTCGTCCTCGGCGAACAGCCACCGCAGGATCTCCTCGTCCCGGTAGCCGCCGTCCCGCAGGACCGCGACCAGCCCGGGCAGGAAGCGCACGACCTCGTCGTCGTCATCCAGGAAGGTCGCCGGCACCACCACGATGCCCGCTCGCCGCACGGCGAGCAGGGTCCCGTCGCGCAGGAGATCGTGCACGCGGGTCACGGGGATGCCCAGGCGCTCGGACACCGCGGGGAGGTTGATGGTCTCGACGTCGGCGGGCAGGACGTCGTCGGCGTGCGGAACAGTACTCACGCCACCCAGGTTAGTCCCACGGGCGCACCCGGGCCCCACCGGCGGTGCCGGCGCGGCCGACGGCGTCGGGCTACGGACCCCGTCCGCTCGGGACGTACCGCGGACGGGACGGGAGGGGCAGAATGGACGACATGAGCACTTACGACGGGAAGCCCCCCGGCCCAGGAACACTGCTCGACGGGCGATACCGGCTCGACGCCGTCATCGCCCGCGGCGGGATGTCCACCGTCCACCTGGCCACCGACGAGCGGTTGGACCGCCACGTCGCCGTCAAGCTGCTCGATCCGACCCTCGCCGGGGACAAGGCGTTCGTGGACCGCTTCACCCTCGAGGCCAGGTCGGTGGCCCGCCTGTCGGATTCCGGCATCGTCCAGGTGTTCGACCAGGGCGTCGAGGCCGACACCGCGTTCCTCGTGATGGAACTCGTGCCCGGTGGCACGTTGCGGGAACTGCTCGACGAGCGCGGCCCCATGCCCCCGTACGCCGCGGCCGCCGTCCTGCGTCCGCTCCTCGGCGCCCTGCGGGAGGCCCACCAGGCCGGGCTGGTGCACCGCGACATCAAGCCCGAGAACGTGTTGATCTCCGGCAGCGGCGCGGTCAAACTCGCCGACTTCGGCCTGGTCCGGGCGGTGGCCGAGTCCCGCGCCACCTCGAGCAGCGTGGTGATGGGCACGGCGGCCTACCTGTCCCCCGAACAGATCTCCGGCGCCGACACCGACGCCCGGTCCGACCTGTACTCCCTCGGCGTTCTCGCCTACGAGATGCTCACCGGGGAGCCACCGTTCAGCGGTGACAACACCATCGCCGTGGCCTACCGTCGCCTCGACACCGACGTGCCGGCCCCGTCCGACCAGTCCGACACCGTGGCCGAGGACCTCGACCACC
>NZ_JAALDN010000082.1 GCF_014144855.1 Dietzia maris
GCCGATCCGCCCCCGCGGCTACGGCCGGCCTGTCCGTGGTGACGGCCGAATTCCACGCGGGAGCGTCGTAGGCTGCGACGGTGCCTGAGAAGACGATCGACCTCCCCGACCTGACCGGACAGACGTGGCTCGTCACCGGCGCGACGAGTGGGGTCGGGTTGGAGACGGCCAGGGCGGCGTCCCGGGCGGGAGCGCGGGTGATCCTCGCCGTCCGTGACACCGAGCGCGGGCGGCAGGTGGCGGCGCAGTTGCCCGGTGAAACCCGGGTGGTGGAGGTCGACCTCGCCTCGCTCGAGAGCGTCCGCCGGGCGGCGGGCGAGCTGACCGGCGTCGGTGGCGGCGACGCGGAAGGGCGGGTCGGCGGGCAGATCGGCAGGGTGGCCGGCGAGAAAGCCGACGGGGAGGTCGAGCAGATCGACGTGCTGGTCAACAACGCCGGCGCCATCATCCCACGCCGGTGCGAGACCGCCGACGGGTTCGAGATGCTTCTCGGCGTCAACGTGCTGGGCCCGTTCCTGCTGACGAACCTGCTGTTGCCGCTGGTGCGGCGACGGGTGGTGATCGTCGCGTCCAACGCCCACAAGAGTGGATCCTTCGATGTCGATGACCCGCATTGTCGCCGTCGACGGTGGACCCCCGCCGCGGCCTGCTCCCAGTCCAAGCTCGGCGACATGCTGTGGGGCCTGGCGCTGGATCAGCGGCTGCGGGATGGGAGGGCCGAGGCGGCTGCGGCGGGGGTGGACGTGCAGCTCACCCACCCCGGTTGGGCGGCCACGGGGATCTCGAACGCCACCGGCAACGCGGCGATCGACCGGGTGGTGACCGGCGTGTGTTCGCTCTTCGCCCAGCCCGCCGCGCAGGCCGCGCTCACGACGATGTTCGCCGCGACCCGTCCGCTGCCGCCGTGCAGCTACACAGGGCCGGACGCGATGCAGCACCTGCGGGGGATGCCGACGCTCATCGGACGCAGCGCCGAGGCATCGGACCCGGCGATCGCGGAGCGCTTCTGGGAGTTCGCCGCGGCGGAGACGGCGACGGACTGAGGCCGCCGCGGGCAGCTCGCGGGTCGTCTGAGGATTAGTGCAACCATGGGGTTGCACTACGGCTGCGCACGTGCGATCGTGGAAGCACAGGTGCACCCCGCGACCCAGCATCCACCGAGCGGAACGCACCGCGAGGGAGGGAAGTCCCATGAGCGAGAACCGAACGGCCGGAACCGGACCCGATACGACCACCGACGACGTGCCGGACGAGATCGGCCGCAGCATCCGCATCGACGCCGAGGCGCAGACCGTGTGGGGCATCATCTCGGAACCGGGGTGGTTCATCAACGACGGCGAGTGGACCGAGCACGAGATCACCACCGAGGGTGACGTCTCGCACGTGGTGGACCCGGTGCACGGTGAGTTCAGCATCCGCACCGTCGAGTTGGACCCGCCCCGCCGTGCGGTGTTCCGCTGGCTGGGCGGGCAGGTCGGCAGCGTCGACGAGTTGCCGTCCAACACGATCGAGTTCACGGTCGAGCCGCAGGGTTCCGGCGTGGTGCTCACGGTGCGGGAGACCGGATTCGCCGGCCTGAGCAGCGACGCGGTGGTGCGCCGGCAGCGGTTCGAGGAGAACTCCGCCGGGTGGGAGACCGAACTCGACCTCGCCCGGCGCCGGGCGGAGGATCAGGCGTGAGCGACGCCCCCGCCGACGCCCGAGCGGCCGAAGGGGAGGGGCGGTCGGGCCTGCTCGCGCCCGAGGCTGACGGCGTCTTCGCCGCTCTCGCCGACCGGACCCGCCGCCGCATCCTCGTCCGGTTGGCCGATCGGCCGGACGACGCCGGCGCGGTGGCCGCCGACCTCGGGATCAGCAGGCAGGCGGTGGCCAAACACCTGCGAATACTGGTGGACTCCGGGCTCGTCATCGCGAGCCCACAGCAGCGACGGCAGGTTCATGCGGTCCGGCCCGACCGGATCCGCGAGATCTCCGATCTGCTCGGCGCGGTGTCCCGGGGCTGGGATCGCAGGCTCGCCCTGGTCAAGGAACACGCGGAACACGCCGAACACGCCGAGCGCGCCGAGCCCGCTGAGTGACCGCCGGTCAGGTGAGGTGGTCGAACTCGCCGTCAACCCAGGCGGCGTAGCGCTCCGCCGAGCGCTGGACGGCACCGCGGGCGTCCTGCGGCACGCAGCCCCCGAAGTTGCTGTAGATGCGGTCGAAGTCGTAACGCGAGACGTGGTCGGCGATCCGGCGGACGACGGCGCCGGACAGCGGCATCCAGTTGGGGAACGAGCGCATTAAGGTCACCCACCCCGGATCCGCGACCGAACCGATCGTGTCACCGGTGAACAACACGCCGCGACCGTCGGGGGCGGTCCAGTGCACCACCACGCTGCCCGGGAAATGCCCGCCGGGCTGGGACGCGCGCACGCCCGGCACGATCTCGATCTCGCCGCCGTCCGCCGGGTCCGCGGCGTGGCCCCCGCCCCACACCACCGTGTTGCCCGGCCGCAGGCCCAGCCACTTCTCGTCCGGCGCGGAGACGTAGACCGGGCAGTCGTCGAACGCCGACGACCACAGTGATTGCACCCCGTACATGTGCGGATGCGAGGCGATGATCGCGGCGAGGCCGCCCCACCCGCGCACCGCGGCGACCGCCTCGTCGCTGATGTAGTTCGGCGCCTCGACCAGCACATTGCCGTGCTCGGTGCGGATGAGCGCTGGCTTCTGCCCGATGCCGGGGGAGTTGATCTGCACGAGGTTGATGACGTCGGTCTCGCGCTCGGCGAACTCGATCGACGCGCCACGGGCCCGGGACTCCTCCGGGTCGGTCCACCGCTGCCCACCGGACGGCACGTACTGGCGCTCGTCCGCGCAGATCGGGCACACCTCCGGTAGCGGCTGCGCGCGCTCGACCCCGCAGGTCGCGCACTGGGTCACCGAGCCCACGGGTGCGCCGCCCGCGTCCGCACCGCGACCGGGCCTCACGGCATGTCCCCCTCGATGTCGACGGCATGCCAGTCGTCGCCTATCTGCAGCTCGAGCGACCCGTCGACGGGGATCTTCTCGGACTGGCTGGAGACGGCGGACTCAAGTGCCTCCTGGGCGTTGTCGAAGTCGCCGAGGTCGATCGTCTGGTCGGGGGTGTGGAGGCGGTAGTGGGGCATGCCACGATTGTTCCTGCCGTACGCCCGGGTCGCATCCGACCGACAGGCCGGTGGCCCCCGCCGTCGACAGGAGACCGACGACCACCGATGACCGACGCGCGACGGTCCCGGCTGCCCGGCGGGTCTTCCCCGGTGCGCGTCCGCGGCGCACACTGGACAGACCGCCGCCGCAGCGAGAGGGCACACCATGTCGTCGTCATCCTCCCCGTCCCACGACCCACGCGACGCCGCGCCGGCCGACCCGCCGCCCGGGTACCCCGACCTCGGGCCCGAGCCGGTGGAGGGGGTGCGGCTGCTGCGCGCACCGGCCGTGCCGACCGCCGTCGTCCGCGCCACCGGCGTGCCCATGGCCACGATCGCCGGGTTCTTCGATTCGGCCTTCGGCACGGCCTTTCCTGCCCTGTTCGCCGCCGGCGTCACCCCGGCCGGGCCGGCGTTCGCGCTCTACACGCGCACCACCGAGGAACCCGAACCCGCCGCGGACCTGGAGATCGGGTTCCCCCTGGCGCGACCGCTGGCCGAGCTGCACCCCGACGAGCCGTCCGAGATCGACGGGATGCAGGTCATCGCGTCCGAGCTCCCGGCCGGGGACGTGGCGGTGACCAGTCATCTCGGCTCCTACGACGGGCTCGGGCAGGCCTGGGGCGAGTTCATGGGCGCGATCGGCGCGATGGGGCGCGCGCCGGGCAGCCCGTTCTGGGAGGTCTACGTGACCGAGCCGAGCCCGGACATGGATCCAGCCACCCTGCGGACCGACCTGTTCTGCCCCGCCCCCACCCCGGACGACGCCGCCTGACCCGGGTTCATCGCCCGTCGCCCGCCGCCCGCCGCCCGCCGCCTGCAGCCCCCA
>NZ_JAALDN010000083.1 GCF_014144855.1 Dietzia maris
GGGTTCACCGACGTCGCGCACGGTCACCGGGCGGGCGCGGTGAAGATCGCCGAGATGCTCGGGTGGTGCGACGACCTCGGCGTGGACGTGGCCACCATCTACCTGCTCAGCACGGAGAATCTCGGCCGCGACACCGAGGAACTCGATGAACTGCTCCAGATCATCGCGGACGTGGTGGACGAGATCACCGGCCCGGGCAAGAACTGGGAGGTCCGGATCGTCGGGCGTCTCGAGGTGCTGCCGGAGTGGCTCGCCGATCGACTGCGCCGCGCCGAGCAGGTGAGCAGAGGCCGGCCGGGCGTCAAGGTCAACGTGGCGGTGGGCTACGGCGGCAGGCAGGAGATCGCCGACGCCGCCCGCGAGCTGGTCCAGGAGCTGATCGACAAGGGCTGCAGCGGGCAGGAGCTCGTCGACGCGATCACCGTCGACGGCATCGGCGAGCACCTCTACACCTCCGGCCAGCCCGACCCGGACCTCGTGATCCGCACCTCCGGCGAGCAGCGACTGTCGGGATTCCTGCTGTGGCAGAGCGCGTACTCGGAGATCTGGTTCACCGAGGCGTACTGGCCCGCGTTCCGCCGGGTGGACTTCCTCCGGGCGATGCGCGAGTACGGAGCCCGCAACCGTCGGTTCGGTCAGTGATGGCCGGCACGGAAACCGAGCGCGCGCCGATCACCGTGGGCGAGGCGTTCACCGTCCGCGCGGTGTGCGTGGTGGACCAGCTGCTCGAGGTGCCCGGCCGGGTCGGCGTCACCGCGATCGACAAGCGGCCGGTCGACGGTCCCGTCCAGGTGCGCGAGTACGGCGTCCACGGCGACGTCCAGGCAGACCGCCAGCACCACGGTGGCGTGTGGAAGGCCGTCTACCTGCTCTCGGAGTCCGACGTGGAGCAGTGGGAGCCCGAGTTCGGTGGCCCGATCCCGCCGGGGTACTTCGGCGAGAACCTCCGCGTGGCCGCGGTCGACACCTCGCAGTTGCAGATCGGCACCGTGCTGGAGGTGGGCCGGCTGCGCATGGAGGTCACGACGCCGCGGATCCCGTGTCAGACCTTCGGCCATCACGTGGGCAAGTCCCGCTGGGTGCGGCGCTTCACCGAGGGTGGGCGCCCGGGTGCGTACGCGCGGGTCCTCACCGCGGGGCCTATCGCGGCCGGGGATGAGATCCGCGTGGTCACCGTGCCCACGCACGGGGTCACGATCGGCAGGGTCTTCGCCGGGGTCGACGACGACGAGGCCCGGCGGCTCCTCGACGAGTACGCGCCGGCCGACCTGGCGCCCAGTCTGGTCCGGAAGCTGGATCCGGCGACCGACGACAGGCCCGCGGACGACGACTGACCGGGCTTGGGCCCGCACGGGGTGGCTCGGCCGCGGAGTCGCTCAGTCGCGTGGCTCGGCCAGGTGGTCCCACACGTCGCCGGCGGTCGACCACACCTCGTGCGCCTCGGTCTCGGCGACGTCGGGCAGTCGGAACGCGCCGCCGCCGCCGGCCGAGGTCGCCACCAGCGTCACCAGCCCGGCCCGGCGCTGG
>NZ_JAALDN010000084.1 GCF_014144855.1 Dietzia maris
CACGGTGCGCGCGGCTGCAGATAGGCGCCGGTCACGGCGATCGCCTGGTCGCGCGATCCGACGGAGGTGTACATGATGCGCTGCGCGTCGGTGGACAGCGGTCCGGCTGCATCGGAGATCGAATCGGCGCCCGGGATCGGCGGGATCGCGGCGGCGAGGGGGAACGGCTCGGTCTTGATGAGCTCGCCGGAGGCTGCGGGCAGGTCCGTCGGCGGCTGGTAGAAGGTGGGTGCCGGGTCGTTGGACGACCCCTGGGCGCCTGCGGCGGGGGCGACCAGGGCCCCTCCGGCGACTGCGGTGGCGATGGTGGCGGCGAATGCGGCTGCGCGCATCGCGGTTCGACGAAGTGGCACGGTCCCCCCGGACTGATTGTGTTCTGGCTCACGAAGTCGAGCAGAGTCTAAGTGAATGCTGTGCGCGACGGGCACTCCGGTCGTGCGTCGCCCGTCAGCGCGGTTGGTCACCGCGGCCGGGTGGCGGCGAGAATCACGTCGACCACCCGGTCCACGGCGTCCGGGGGCAGCGGGCGGCCGCTCATGAGCGGCGTCAGGAGTAGCGGTGCCACGAGCGTGGTCACGACGGTGTCCGGATCGAGGTCGGGGTTGAGGTCACCGCGCGCGCTCGCCAGCGACGCCATCTGCCGCCAGGCGTCCAGGGCGGGTTGGTAGCGCGCGGTGACCACGTCGGCGAGCTCGGGATGTGACCGAGTGGCGAGGAGCGCGCCCGTGGCGAGCTCCACCGGGTCGGCCGCGAACGCGGCCAGGGCGTGGGCGAAGTCCCGCACGTCGCCCTCCCAGTCCCCGGACGTCGGCACGGGAACCCGGAGGACATGCTGGTCGAGGGCCTCGGCCACGAGGTCGGTGGTGGTCGGCCACCACCGGTACAGGGTCCGTCGGTTCACGTCCGCCCGTTCGGCGACCTCCACCATCGAGAACTGCCACCGCCCCTCGGCGAGGAGCGACAGGACCGCCTCCCCGACGGTGTGACGGACGCGGTCGCTCCGGCCGCCCTCGCGAACCCGGCGCCGTTCCGGTCTCGGCGCGGGCGGCCGGGTCGGCGGTTCCTGCTCCACGTTCGCGCCCCCGGATCCGGTCTGGTGGATTTCGTTGAGACTACCTCGCCCTAAGTGCACACTGTGATGACTTAAGTGTGATGCACTCGCAGCATCAGTCCACCCGCTCAGCGACCGTCCAGGGGACCCATGACCGCCGATCCCACCTACGACCACATCGTCATCGGCGCCGGGCCGATCGGCGCCGCGACCGCCCGGCACCTGGCCGAGCGGGGGGATTCCGTCCTGGTGATCGGCCCCGAGGAGCCCGCGGGCTTCGCCGACCATCAGGGCACGTGGGCCGGGCACTATGACCAGGGTCGGATGTGCCACGTTCTCGAGATCCCCGTGGTCACCGGGATGCTCACCACGCGGTCGATCCGCCGGTTCCCCGAGCTCACGCGCCGCACGGGGGTCGAGTTCACGACCGGCGTCGAGTGCCTCTCGGTCAACCCCGCCGACGCCGCCGGTGACGCGGCCGGGGAGTGGTTCGACCGCGACGTCCTGGCCGCCAACGCCCGCGACCTGGGCGTCGACGTGCACCTCCTCGACGAGGAGGGCCTACGTCGGCGGTACCCCGCGGTGCGGTTCGAACCGGGCCACGTGGGCGTGGTGCAACCCGGCGGGATGATCGTCAACCCGCGGGCGCTGGTCCGTGCCGAACTGGCCGCCGCGTCGGCGGCGGGGGCGGTACTCGTCCGGGACGAGGTGGTCGCGCTCGAGGGCGGCGCGGGGGGTGGCGATGACAGCGGCGATGACGACGACAACAACGACGACAACAACCACAACGACGACGACAAGGTGGTCGTCACGGCCGGGGGAGTGCGACTGCGAGGTCGGTCGATCGTGCTCGCGCTCGGCGCCGCCGTCAACGCCTCCGGCCTGCTGCCGCGGCCACTGCAGCTGTTCACCCTCGGGGCGACCGTCGTGCTGGTGGAGGTCGACGATCCGGGCGGGATCGACCTGCCCGCGACGATGTATCTCAAGCATCGCGACGGCGCGCAGCAGTTCGGCGGAGTGGTGATGTCGCCGGTTCGGTACCCGGACGGTCGCTGGTACCTCAAGGTCGCCGGCAGCAGTGTGCGCGAGACGCCCCTGGGCTCCGCCGAGGAGATCGCGTCCTGGGTGCGGACCGGCGGCGCCTCCGCGGACGTCGACGACGCGCTGGCGGTGTTGACCGATCTCCTGCCCGGCGTCCGCCTGGGGCGGGCGCACACGCGCCCGTGTCTGGTGTGCGCCACCAGTACCAACCACCCCTACATCGACCGTGTGGACGACCGCACCGTTCTGGCGGTCGAGGGAGAGCGGGGTGTCATGGCCGCGGACGAGATCGGCCGACTCACCGCGGATCTCGCCGCCACGGGGAGGTGGACGGATCCGCTGCCCCGGGACGTGTTCCGTGCCCGGTGGGCGGCGTAGCGGCGGGGAAGTCGTCGACTGTGGTCGGCCGGCGGGTCAGGCGTGCATGCCCACGGTGAACCACCGGGTCGCCTCGTCGACGATGTCGTCGATGCTCGCGCTGGTCTCGGATTGGAGCCAGGCGGTGATGAGCTCACCCAGGCCGCCCACCAGGAGGCGGGCGCTGATCTCGTCCCGGGGGGTGGGCAGGGCGCGGTCCCCGAACAGTGTCCGGGCCTGGGTCGCGACGAGGGCCGCGAAGTCGCGGTACAGCTCGTGGCGGCGCTGGCGGAGGGTCGGGACGGTGGCCGACTCGATGATCGCGACCCGTCCCTTGCGGGGGTCGTCGGTGAGTAGTGCCGCGAAGGCGGCCAGGGCGGCGTGGGCCCTGGCCGCGGCGTCGCCCTCGGTGTCGGAGAGTGCGGCCAGGACGGCGGTACGGACCTGGTCGGCGATCTCGTCGACGAGGGCGAGGAGCAGCTGGTCACGGGCGGTGAAGCTCTCGTAGAAGTAGCGCTCCGTCAGGCCGGCCTCCGCGCAGATCGCCGTCATCGTCGTCCGCTCGACACCGCGGGTGCCGACGAGCTCCAGGGCCGCGTCGAGGAGTTGGCGCCGGCGGGATGCGCGCCGCTCCTCCGCGCTGACGCCTCGGTAGCGGCGCGGGGTCGCGTTCATCGCTCAATCTTGACAGGACCCCCTGTCTGATTCAAACTCGTTCCAAACTGACAGGGCCGTCTGTCAGACAGGTGGTGGGGCCGTCGCGAACGGACGTCTCCACCCGGAGGTCAGGGGATGCTCGTGACACGAACGCTGGCGAATGCACCGACGGGTAGTGGGCTGGCCCCGGTCCCGGGAGACGGTGGTCTACCGCTCCTCGGTCACGGTCTGGACTACCTGCGGGATCCGATGCGACTGTGGGAGAAGCGCTATCACCGGTACGGTCCGGTCTCGTGGTTCCGAGCATTCGGGACGAGGATCGTGGCGCTGCTCGGGCCAGAGGCCTCGGGAGTGGTCCTGCAGAACCGGGACAAGGCGTTCGCCAACGGCGAGGCGTGGCAGTTCCTCATCGGGCCGTTCTTCGACCGTGGGCTGATGCTCCTGGACTTCGACGAGCACATGGCCCACCGCCGCCTCATGCAGGAGGCGTTCACCTCCGACCGCCTCGCCAGGTACGCGGCAGCGATCGACCCGGCGGTCCGCTCCGCCGTCGAGCAGTGGCAGCCGGGGGACCGCGTGGAGGTCTATCCCCGGCTCAAGCAGTTGACGCTGAACCTCGCGGTGGAGGTCTTCATGGGCGGCGCCCCCGGCGCCAGCCAGGCGCGTCTCGATCAGGTCAATTCCGCGTTCATCGACTGTGTCCAGGCGGCGACCGCGCTCGTGCGGTACCCGGTCCCGGGCGGGCGTTGGCACCGCGGGCTGGTCGGTCGACGCCGGGTGGAGGAGTTCCTCCGCGAATACCTGCCGGCCAGGCGGGCGGGCGACGGCGACGACCTGTTCTCCGTGCTGTGCCGGGTGGAGGTCGACGGCGAGCGGTTCAGCGACGACGACGTCATCAACCACATGATCTTCCTGCTCATGGCCGCGCACGACACGTCCACGATCACCATCTCGACGATGATGCAGTACCTGGGCCAGCACCCGGAGTGGCAGCGGCGGTGCCGCGAGGAGTCCCTGGCGATTCCGGGCGACACGATCAGCTACGAGCAGCTCTCGCAGTTGCGGTCGCTGGACCTGGTGATGAAGGAGTCGCTGCGCCTGGTGTCGCCGGTGCCGACGATCGCGCGCACGGCCGTCAAGGACACCGAGGTGCTGGGGCACTTCATCCCTGCGGGGACGATGGTGGCGATCGCTCCCTACTTCACCCACCACCTCGAGCAGTACTGGCCCGATCCGGAGGTTTTCGACCCAGGCCGGTTCTCCGACGAGCGCCGCGAGGACAAGGTCCACCGTCAGGCGTGGCAGCCGTTCGGCGGCGGCGTGCACAAGTGCATAGGCATGCACTTCGCCGGCGCCGAGGTCTCACTCGTGCTGCATCACCTGCTGCGCACCTTCGAGTGGCACGTCGACCCGGACTACACGGCCCCGATGGACATGAAGTCGCTGCCGTTCCCGAAGGACGGGCAGCCGATCCGTCTGCTGCGGCGGGCCGGAATTTCAGAGAACTCACAGCCGCAGGGGTAGCGAAAGGTGTCATATCAACATAGTCTGTGGTGTACCTCACATACCGCATGTGGGACAACACGGAAGGGTGATCATCATGGCTGCTCACGCGACCCACGCTCCCGAGCCGGTGGCCTCCACGGACGGCGCGCCGGCTAGGAGGAAGAAGGCGATCCCGATCATCCAGAGCCGCATCGGCGCCCCGGTCGCCTTCGTCGGTCTGGCGATCGCCCTGCTCAGCCTCTACCTGCCGTGGGTGACCGGCGGCGGGCAGTCGCTCTCCGGCCTCGTGCTGCCCGAGGTGCTGGGGCTCAGGGAGATCACCCCGGTCAACTTCCTCGGCCTGGTGGCGCTGTCCTTCCTCACCGTGGTCACGCTCGTGGCCCGGCTCGGCATCTTCGCGATCCTCAACGCCGTGACGGCGGGGCTGGTCCTCATCGCCCACCTCGCGTTCATGTGGGTGCTGTACGGCTCCACGGGGACGGCGGACCCGATCCTGTCGGGGCTGTCCGCCGAGGCATCGGTCGCCTATGGGCCGTACGTCGCCATCGTCGGATTCGTCCTGGTGATCGTGGGTTCCGCGGCGGCCGCCGTGTCGGCCGAGTATCTGCTGCCCGACCGTGCGGAGGCGAGGCACCGCGACCGCGACTGACGGGCGCGCCGTTCACGCCCCGGCGTGTTCGTGCTCGTCCCCCTCGCGATCGTCGTCACCGCGGCGCCTGACGGTGACCCACTGCGCGGCGAAGATCGCGAGGGCGACGCCCGCCGTCAGGGCGATGGTCAGCGGATCCGACCCCGCCTTGAGAGCGACGAAGGGGACCAGTACGGCCAGGTCGAGCACGATGGCGACGCACGGGATCCACACGGTGGCGTCGACCTGGTCCCGGAGACGGCGGATGACGCCTAGGTGGATGGCGATGTCCATCGTCAGGTAGAGGATCGCGCCGAGGGCCGCGATCCTGGACAGGTCGAAGAAGGCGGCCATGAGGATCGCCAGGCCTGCGGTGATGTAGAGCGACTGATGGCCTTCCCGGCCCGGCAGCCCCGGGGCCTGCCCCATGTCCCGGAGCATGTCGTAGAGCTTCGAGACGGAGAACAGGCTCGCGATGAGTCCCGACAGGGTCGCCACGACCGCCACGATCACGGTGAGACGTACCCCCCACGGGCCGAAGAGCGGCGCGGCCGCTTCCGCGAGCGCGTAGTCACGGGCCTCGACGATCTGCGGCACGCTCAGGCTCCCGCTGACCGCGACGACGATCAGGAGGTAGAGCACCGTGCACAGGGCGATGGAGATGAGGATGGACCTGCCGAGGTTGCGTTCGGGCCTGCGCAGGTCGGCGCCGTGATTGGTGATCGTGGTGAAGCCCTTGTAGGCGAGGATCGTCAACGCCACGGCGGCCAGGAATCCGGCCCACCCGTGATCCGGCGGGGTGCGGTCACCGGCGTCGACCAGCCGGGACAGTGACCCCACGCCGGTGGCGAGGATCCCGGCGATGGCCAGCGCGGCGATCCCGCCGATCTTGACCGCGGCGGTGATCATGGCCGAGCGTTCCACCAGTCGGTTGCCCACCAGGTTCACGGCCGCGGCGGAGGCGATGGCGAGAACGGCGAGGACCGGGACCCATATGCCCGGGTCGCCGACGTCGAGGGCGCGCAGGAGGTAGGTGCCGAAGGTCCTGCCGAGGAGGGACTCGGCGAGGATCATCGACACGTACATGAACAGGGAGAACGAGCCGGCGACCACGCCGGGGCCGTACGCGGCCTTGAGCAGCATGGCGATACCGCCGGACGACGGGTTGGTCGCCGAGTACCGGATGTACGAGTACGTGCTGAACAGCACGACCACCGCGCCGGCGAGAAACGCCCACGGCATCCACCCGCCGGCCAGCTCGCCGACCTGGCCGACCAGCGCGAAGATGCCGGCGCCGATCATGACCCCCGTGCCCAACGCCACCGAGCCGGCGAGAGAGAGTGATCTCCGGTCACTGTCGTGGGTCATTCTGTGGTCACATACTCAGTGGTGCAGGGGTGGGGCGGTCCTCCTCCTGCCGGGCTCACGAGTCTTTTCGGCTCTCCTTCGTCTTCCGGTCGTTGGCCTTGCGCAGTGCCTCCACGAGCTCGTCCTTGGTCATGTCGGAGCGGCCCTCGATGTCGAGCCGCTGTGCCTGCTCGTAGAGGTGGTCCTTGCTGGCGTTGGCGTCCACCCCGCCCTTCGACTCTCCGGAGGGGTTCGGCCCGCCGCTCTCCGAGCGTGAATCCGAGGGCCCCTTGCCGTCCTTGGGCTCCCAGTGGTCACCCACCTTCTCGTGCGTGTGCTTGACGGCGCTCCAGGCGGTCCGCGCGACACGGGACTCGTCGCTGTACTCCTCCTCCGCCGAGTCGTAGGCCTTGGCGAAGGTGTCCTTGGCCTTCTGGTCGCTGCGCTGCAGCGTCGAGGGCAGCTCGCTGTCCTTCGCGTTCCCGTCGCTGTCTGTCTTCGGCATGGCGATTCCTCTCCTTCGTCAGCTCACCAGGATCTGGGTGGCGGATTCTTTGAGCTTGGCCTGGGCCCATGTGGCCTGGCGCGTGGTCTGGGGTTGGCACTTCTCCGCGACTTCGAGAAGGTCGCGGTGCCGTAGGCCCTGCGCGGCCTGGGCGATGAGGAGCCAGTCCATGGCGACCCCGGAGGCCTCCATGTAGACGGTCCGTAGGTCCTCGAGCAGGAGCAGCTCCGGGGTGTGGTGTCTGCCGAGTAGTTCGCTGCCCTTCTCCCGCGCCCGTTCGGCCAGTCCGAGTTCGAGTCGGGGGGCGGGGTCGAGGTCCTGGCCGTAGTCGCCACCGATCCGGGCGATCTCGGCGAGGTGGCTGCGGGACCAGCCCACCAGGTCCCGTGCGACGTGGTAGATCTCGTGATCGACCTTGTGGCGCTCGGAGACCTGCAGCAGTTTGTGGGCGAGCTCGACCTCGGAGCGGTGAAGTTCGCGGAGAACGGGTCCGAGTTTCATGTCAGCCCTCCCGTGGCCGTCGTCGCCGCTCCGGCTCGTCGGGTGGACTCATCGCGGTCGGCGATCCGGGCGATGCGTGCGACGGCGGTCTTGAAGATCGGCTGTTTAGAGGCTGGGTCCCAGTCGGTGGGGGTGAGCTCGTTGGCCGCGGTCCCCACGGCGTCACCCTCCGGTCCGGCGCTGTCGCCGGTGTCCCAGTAGCCGTAATGGAACGGCAGGAAGATCACTCCCGGTCGGATCCCGGTGATCCGGGAGGCCGCCCGCACCCGTCCGCGGGGGGTGGCGATCTCCGTGAGGTCTCCCTCGGTGATGCCGGCGGCCGCGGCGTCGGCGGCGCAGATCTCCACCCACACCTGCGGAGCGGCTGCCTGCAACTCGGGGGCTCTGCCGGTCTTGGTGCGGGTGTGGAAGTGGTAGATGGTCCGGCCCGTGATCAGCTGCAGGGGGAAGTGCTCGTCGGGCGGTTCGTGCGCGGGGAGGTATTCCGCGCCCTTGAGCATCGCCTTGCCCTCCGGATTCATCGCCTTGTATTCGGTGGCGTCCTTGGGGGCGCCGGTGACCAGGTCGCGACCGTAGTTCTCGCAGTAGTCCGGGTCCGCCCAGAATCTGCCGTCGGAGTAGAGGCGCTCGGTGCCGTCGGGGTTGTCGTCGTTGCACGGCCATTGGATACCGGAGCCGCCGCGCAGTCTGTCGTAGGTCAGCCCGGTGTAGTCGCACGGCCGGCCGGCGGTGCAGTCCTTCCACGCCTCGAACGCCGATTCGGGGCCGTGCCACTTGATCAGCGGCTCGCCGTCCTTGTCCTTGAGCCCCAGGCGGTGGGCGAAGTCGATGAAGATGTCCAGGTCGGCCCTGGCCTGGCCGGGCGGATCGACGGCCTTCTCCGACAGGTGCACGGTCCGGTCGGTGTTGGTGAACGTGCCGGTCTTCTCGCCCCATGTGGCGGCCGGCAGGACGACGTCGGCGAGCCTGGCGGTCTCGGTGAGGAAGATGTCCTGCACCACCAGTGTCAGTCGCTCCTGGGACAGGATCGAGCGGATGCGTGTGAGTTCCGGCAGGGAGACGGCCGGGTTGGTGCCGCTGACCCACAACAGCCGGATCGAACCGTCCTCCACATACCGCATCATCTGCATGGCGTGGGTGGGTGCCGAGTAATGCGGGATGTCCATCGGGTCGACGTTCCACACCCGGGCCAGGTCCTGCACGTGCGAGGTGTTGGACCAGTTCCGGAAGGCCGCCAGGTCGCCGTCGGCGCCACACTCACGGGTGTTCTGGGCGGTGGGCTGGCCGTTCATCTGCAGCACGCCGCACCCGGGCCGGCCGAGCATCCCGCGCAGCAGGTGGATGTTGTTGACCTGCACAGCGGCCGCGGTGGCCTGGTTGGACTGGTAGAAGCCCTGCAGCACCGTGGACATCAGCCGCTCGGCGCCCCCGATGAGCCGGGCGGCCCGGCGGATCTGCTTGGCCGGGACGTCACAGATCTCGGCCACCCGCTCCGGCGGGTAGTCGGCGACCTGCTCGGCCAGTGACGAGTATCCGACCGTGTGCTGGTCGATGTAGTCGCGGTCGATGTGGCCGGCGTCGAGCAGTTCGTGGATCAGGCTGTTCATCAGCGCCAGGTTGGTGCCCGGCCTCGGTGTCAGATGGATAGTGGCGTGTTCGGCGACCGGGGTGGGGCGTGGGTCCACGCACAGGATCGCGGGCGGGTCGTCCCCGGCCAGGCGATCCAGGATCCGCATCCAGGTCACGCTCTGCGTCTCGGCCATGTTGTGTCCGTAGAGGCAGATGACGTCGGCGTGGTCGATGTCGGCGTACGAGCCGGGCTGACCGTCACATCCGAAGGACGCCTTGAGCGCCGCGGCGGCCGTCGCGGTGCACAGCCGGGTGTTGCCGTCGACGTGGTTGGTGCCGATGCCACCGTGGGCGATCACACCGAGGGTGTAGTACTCCTCGGCGAAGAGTTGCCCGGTGGTGTAGAAACCGATCGCGCTGGGGCCCTGCTCGTCCAGCAACTCGGTGGTCCGGCCGACGACCCGGTCCATCGCCGTGTCCCAGTCGGTCTCCACCAATACGCCGTTCTCGCGTACCAGCGGGCGGGTCAGCCGGTCCGGTGAGGAGTTCGCCTGCCAGCCGTAGAGGTCCTTGACCCCCAGTCGTCCGCGATTGACCCGGTCGTCGGCACGTCCACGCACCCCGCAGATCCGGCCTTCGGCGACGGCGATGTCCAGCCCGTCGCCGTTGGAGTGCAGGATCGACGCCGTCTGTACCCAGCGGTCGACATCCGCCTCGGCCATTCCGTCGGCCAGGTGGGTGTCCACTCGGACCGGCCACTGCTCGCCGGGGCCGTACGGCGTGCGTTCGCCCCACGGGTGAGTGACCCGATCGGGCGCCGAGTCGCTGCCGGGTGTCATGGTGCTCCTAGGCTCGGCGCGGCTGCCCGCGGTGGAGGAAGGACAGGGCGACCATGGCGAGGCCCAGGAACAGGTGCAGCCAGTTGTCGGCCGTGTTGACCGGCACGAAGTTGGCCGCCGAATCGTGGCCGATCACCAGGCCGTAGATCCACAGGGCCAGGTAGACGAGACCGCCGGCCAGCAGGTAGATGCGGGCCTGCGGGGCGGTCCGGGACATCAGGATCCCGACGGCGCCGTAGAGCAGGTGGACGATGTTGTGGAGGATCGATACCTGGAACAGGCCCAGCAGCATGGCCTCGGATTCGTGGCCGGCGAACTGCATGGTGTCGTAGGCGGTGGTGATCCCGGGGATGAAGCCGGCGATCCCCACGAGCAGGAACACCACGCCAAAGGCGAGGGCTGCGTACTGGACGGGGGAGCGGTGCCGGGCCGGGCGAGCGGTCCGGGTCGTGTCCGTCATGAGTCCATTCCTTTCTCGACTGATCGACATCGGAAGTGGCGCTGTCCCGACCATAGACAGCAGGGGCCGGATTGAAAACCGGTCCCGTGGGTCGGAACTTCGGTCGGAGAACCAGATCGACTCTTGCGGCACCTACCCTAGGGGGGTACCGTATGCGACATGGCCGAGCATGGATACACCCCGCACAAGGAGGACCACCTCAAGCGGCTGCGCCGCATCGAGGGTCAGGCCCGCGGGCTGCAACGGATGGTCGAGGAGGACAAGTACTGCATCGACATCCTCACGCAGGTCTCCGCCATGACCCGGGCCCTGCAGTCCGTCTCGCTGAGCCTGCTCTCCGAGCACCTCGGGCACTGCGTCGCCGGCGCCATCGAGAACGGCAGCCCGGAGGAAGCCGAGGCCAAGCTCGCCGAGGCCAACGCCGCCATCGCCCGCCTGGTCAGGTCCTGATCACCGCGCCGTCCGATCGCGGGCCCCGACAGTCACCGCACACCCACCACCCGAACGAGGAGAACACCATGTCCGCCACTGCCACCTACACCGTCTCCGGCATGACCTGCGGCCACTGTGTCGCCTCCGTGACGGAGGAGGTCTCGGAGATCTCGGGAGTCACCGAGGTCGAAGTCGATCTGGAGTCGGGTCGCCTCGTCGTCGTCTCCTCCGACCCGGTCGATCCCGCGGCGGTCCGCGCCGCCGTGGACGAGGCCGGGTACACAGTCACAGCGCAGGAGTGAGCACCCCATGACCACCACCGACAGCCGGGACACGGCGCCCTCCGCCGGGACCACCTTCGTCGAATTGCAGATCGAGGGCATGACCTGCGCGTCGTGCGCCAACCGGATCGAGCGCAAACTCAACAAACTCGACGACGTCTCCGCCGAGGTCAACTACGCCACCGAGAAGGCGCGCGTACGGATCCCCGAGGGCCTGCAGCCGCAGCTGCTGCTCGACACCGTCGAGCAGGCCGGGTACCACGCACAATTGCCGCGGCCCCGGAACACTCAGCCCCGCACGTCCGCGCCCGGCGGGGGCGACGCGTCCGGTGCCGCGGCCGACGCCGGGAAGTCGACCGGCCACGCCGGCAACGCCACCGACGACACCGCCGCGCCCGACCGGGTCGACGAGCTGCGCCAGCGTGTCATCATCTCCGCCGTCCTGTCGATCCCCGTGATCGCGATGGCCATGGTCCCAGCGCTGCAATTCACCAACTGGCAGTGGCTGTCGCTGACGCTGGCCGCCCCGGTCATCGTGTGGGGCGCGTGGCCGTTCCACCGCGCCGCCGCGATCAACCTGCGCCACGGTGCGTTCACCATGGACACGCTCGTGTCCCTGGGCACGTCCGCGGCGTTCCTCTGGTCGCTGTACGCCCTGTTCTTCGGCCACGCGGGCATGCCCGGGATGACCCACGGGTTCGAGTTCAGCCTCTCGCCCAGTGACGGCGCCGGCGACATCTACCTCGAGGCCGCGGCCGGGGTGACCACGTTCATCCTGCTGGGCCGCTACTTCGAGGCGCGGTCCAAGCGCACGGCGGGCGCCGCATTGCGATCACTGCTCGAGCTGGGCGCCAAGGACGTCGCCGTGCTTCGCGGGGGTGTTGATGGCGGGCGTGTGGAGACCCGCATCCCGGTGGAGGATCTGCAGGTCGACGACGAGTTCGTCGTCCGCCCCGGCGAGAAGATCGCCACCGATGGCGAGATCGTCGACGGTGCCTCCGCGGTCGACACCTCGATGGTCACCGGCGAGTCCGTGCCCGCCGAGGTCGGTCCCGGCGACGCCGTCGTGGGCGGCACCGTCAACGCCAGCGGCCGCCTGACCGTGCGCGCCACCCGCGTCGGTTCCGACACCCAGCTCGCCCAGATGGCGCAGATGGTGGAGGACGCCCAGTCCGGCAAGGCCGCCGCGCAGCGCCTCGCCGACCGCATCTCCGGGATCTTCGTCCCCGTCGTCCTGGTGCTGGCCGTGGCGACGTTCGCGTTCTGGATGCTCACCGGCGGCGGCGCCGCCCTGGCGTTCACCGCGGCCGTGGCGGTCCTCATCATCGCCTGCCCGTGTGCGCTCGGCCTGGCCACGCCGATGGCGCTGATGGTCGGCACCGGCCGCGGCGCGCAGCTGGGCATCCTCATCAAGGGCCCCGAGGTCTTGGAGTCCACCCGTAAGGTCGACACGATCGTCCTGGACAAGACCGGCACCGTCACCACCGGTCGGCACGCGTTGGTCTCTACGACTGTCGCGGCCGGGGAGGACCGGGCCGAAGTTCTGCGCCGCGCCGGGGCCGTGGAGGACGCCTCCGAGCACCCCATCGCCCGTGCCATCGCCGCCGGCGCCCGCGAAGAGGTCGGCGATCTGCCGGGCGTGGCGGACTTCGCCAACCACGAGGGTCTGGGGGTGTCGGGGCGCGTTGTCGCTGGTCCCGGGCGCGCGGCCGCGGAACCCGCTGTCGATGGTTCCTCCGGGGCCGACGACGACGAGGTGGTCGTCGTGGGCCGTCCCGCCCTACTGGCTGAGCGGAACATGCCGCTGTCGCAGGAGCTGGACAGCGCCATGGCCGAGGCCGCCCGGGCTGGTCAGACCGCTGTCGCGGTGGGATGGGGCGGGAAGGCCCGCGGGGTTCTGGTGGTGGCTGATCAGATCAAGGACAGCTCCGCCGAGGCCATCGAGAAGTTCCGCGAGCTGGGTCTCACCCCGATCCTGCTCACCGGGGACAACGCCGCCGTGGCCGCCTCGGTCGCCGCCGAGGTCGGCATCGACCCCGGCCCCCAGACGGTGATCTCCGAGGTCATGCCGGCGGACAAGGTCGACGTGGTCCGCCGGCTGCAGGCAGAGGGGCGCGTGGTGGCGATGGTCGGCGACGGCGTCAACGACGCTGCTGCCCTGGCCACCGCCGACCTGGGCCTGGCGATCGGCACCGGCACCGACGCGGCGATCGAGGCCTCCGACCTCACGCTGGTCCGCGGGGACCTGCGCTCGGCGGCCGACGCGATCCGACTCTCGCGCTCCACGCTCGGCACCATCCGGGGCAACCTGTTCTGGGCGTTCGCCTACAACGTCGCGGCGCTCCCGCTGGCCGCGGCGGGGCTGCTCAACCCGATGATCGCGGGCGCCGCGATGGCGTTCTCTTCGGTGTTCGTGGTGGCCAACAGCCTGCGGCTGCGGAGGTTCCGCGCCACCGTCTGACCGAACTCGCCCGGCCGCCCCTCCCCTCCAGATCCGCTACTCCGAATCGGCATCCGCTAGTCCAATTGGGCTCGCCGATCCCGATTCGGAGTAGCCGATTTCGCGGCTGGGGGCGGC
>NZ_JAALDN010000085.1 GCF_014144855.1 Dietzia maris
GGGAGTCGAACACGTCGCCATGGTGGCCGGCGACATAGGGGGGGACGATCCGGTCTCCGTCCGCATCCACTCCGAGTGCCTGACCGGCGACGTGTTCCACTCGCTGCGCTGTGACTGCGGCCCGCAACTCGACGCTGCCGTCGCCGCGGTGTGCGAGGAGGGGCGCGGGGTCGTGCTGTACATGCGTGGGCACGAGGGCCGGGGGATCGGCCTGGTGCAGAAACTGCGCGCCTACCAACTGCAGGACTCCGGACGCGACACCGTCGACGCCAATCTCGACCTGGGCCTGCCCGCCGACGCCCGCGACTTCAGCCTGGCCGCACAGATGCTGCGCGACCTCGGAGTGACCCGGGTACGACTGATGACCAACAACCCCGCCAAGGCCGACGCCCTGCGCGCCGGTGGCGTGGAGGTGGTGGCCCGGGTGCCCATGCCGACGGCGGTCACGCCCGAGAACCTGCGGTACCTGCGCACCAAGCGCGACCGGATGGGCCACCTGCTCGAGGGGCTCGACGAGGGACCCGCCGGCCCGGCCGGCGCCGACGTGGACGTGGACGTGGACGGAGAGGATCAGCCATGAGCGGCAGCGGTAGACCGGAACTGGTGATCCCCGACGCCCGCGGGCTGCGGCTCGGGGTGGTGGCCTCCACCTGGCACCAGGAGATCTGCGCCCAACTGCTGGACCGGGCCCTGGCCGTCGCCGACGCCTCCGGCGCGGTGGTGACCCTGGCCCGCGTGACCGGAGCCGTGGAGCTACCGGTGGTGGCCCAGGAGCTCGCACGGACCCATGACGCCGTCGTGGCGCTCGGCGTGGTGATCCGGGGTGCGACCCCGCACTTCGACTACGTCTGTCGCTCGGTGACCGACGGGCTCACCCGGATCGCCCTCGACGAGGCCACCCCTGTCGCCCACGGGGTGCTCACCACCGAGAACGAGGGCCAGGCCCGAGACCGCGACGGCCACGAGGGTGCCTCCGAGGACAAGGGGGGAGAGGCCGTCGCCGCCGTGCTCGGCGCCGCCATCGCCCTGCGCGACCTGAGGACCGGTCGATGAACGAGAACTGGGAGTTCGAGCACCGGCCCCGTCGGATGCGCACCACCGCGATCGCCGTGGCGGTACTCATCGTCATCGTCCACGTGGTGTGGGCGGTGATCCTCGTCCGCGGTGACACCGGGGTGACGATCGGGATCGCCGATCAGTTCGCCTTCGTAGTGATCGGGTTCATCTTCGCCGGGGTGCTGCTGACCCTCCTGCGGATCCGCGTCCGGGTCGGGCAGCAGGGCGTCGAGCTCCGCGGGCCGCTGCGCGTCCGGACCTGGGGCTGGGACGACGTCGTCGGGCTGACGTTCCCGCGCTCCAGCTACTGGCCCCGGCTCGAACTCCCGGCCTACGAGCACGCGGGGATCTGGGCTATCCAGTCCATCGACGGCCAGCACGGGATCGACGGCATGGCGCGCCTGCGCGAGGCCGTCCGCACCCACAAGCCCTCGGCCGCCGATCCCGAGACCGTCGCCGACCGCTGACCCGCCGTGGCCGATCCGCGAACCTACCGCCCGGCCCCCGGCTCGATCCCGACGGAGCCGGGGGTCTACCGCTTCCGTGACGAGCACGGGCGCGTCATCTACGTCGGCAAGGCGAAGAACCTGCGGAGCCGGCTGAGCTCGTACTTCGCGGACCTGTCCCTCCTCCACCCCCGTACCCGGCGGATGGTTCTCGCCGCGGCCGGCGTGCAGTGGACGGTCGTGTCCACCGAGGTCGAGGCGCTCCAGCTCGAGTACACGTGGATCAAGAAGTACGACCCCCGGTTCAACGTCCGGTACCGCGACGACAAGACGTATCCGATGCTGGCGGTCACCGTGGGGGAGGAGTTCCCCCGTGCCTTCGTCTACCGGGGACCCCGGCGCCCGGGGACCCGCTACTTCGGGCCCTACTCACACGCGTGGGCCATCCGCGACACCCTCGACACTCTGCAGCGGGTGTTCCCCGTCCGCTCGTGCTCCGCCGGGGTGTTCAAGCGGCAGGCGCAGCTCGGCAGGCCCTGTCTGCTGGGATACATCGACAAGTGCGCCGCCCCCTGCATCGGACGGGTGACCCCGGACGAGCACCGCGCGATTGTCAACGAGCTCATCGACTTCCTGGCCGGACGTACCGATGCGATCATGCGCCGCATCGAGAAGCGGATGCTCGAGGCCTCCGCGGACCTCGACTTCGAACGGGCCGCGCGGCTGCGTGACGACCTCGGCTCCATGCGGCGTGCGATGGAGAAGCAGGCCGTCGTGCTGGGTGACGGCACCGACGCCGACGTGGTGGGCGTCGAGGTCGACGAACTGCAGGTCTCCGTCCAGGTGTTCCACGTGCGCGGGGGCCGCATCCGCGGTCAGCGCGGCTGGGTGGTCGAACACGCCCACGGCGTCGACGCCGACGGCGAGTTCGACGCGGCCCGTGCCGTGCCCGGGGTCGTCTCCGACTATCTCGCGCAGTTCTACGGGGGAGAGGCCGACCTCGCCGAGGCGGCCGAATCCGGCGACATCTCGGCTGCCGTACCCCGCGAGGTGCTGGTGCCCGCCCTGCCCGAGGACTCGGACGAGCTCGCGGAGTGGCTCTCGGCACTGCGCGGCTCCCGTGTGTCGCTCCGGGTACCCCAGCGGGGTGACAAGCGGGCCCTGGCGGAGACGGTCCACCGCAACGCCGTCGAGGCCCTGACGCAGCACAAACTCCGGCGCAGCGGCGACCTCACCGCCCGCTCCGCGGCGCTCCAGGAGATCCAGGAGACCCTCGAGCTGGACTCAGCGCCCCTGCGCATCGAGTGCGTGGACATCTCCCACACCCAGGGCACCGACGTCATGGCCTCCCTCGTCGTCTTCGAGGACGGCATCCCGCGCAAGAGCGACTACCGGCTCTACCGCATCCGCGACGCCGCGGGTGGCGGCCACTCCGACGACGTCGGCAGCATCGCCGAGGTCACGCGTCGTCGCTTCCGGCGTCACCACGAGGACCCCTCCGTCACCCCGGACGAGGTCGACGGGCCGGTCGACGACGACGCGGGAACGGGGGACGCCGCCCCCGCGTCCCGCCGGTTCGCCTACCCGCCACAGCTCTTCGTCGTCGACGGTGGTCGGCCCCAGGTCGAGGCGGCCGCCGAGGTCCTCTCCGAGCTGGGGGTCACCGACGTACCGGTGGTCGGGATCGCCAAGCGACTCGAGGAGATCTGGCTCCCGGGAGAGGAGTACCCCGTGATCTTCCCGCGCCACGGGGAGGGGCTGTTCCTGCTCCAGCGGCTCCGCGACGAGGCCCACCGGTTCGCCATCCGTGCCCACCGGAGCGCGCGGTCCAGGCGGATGACGGCCTCCGTGCTCGACGACGTCCCCGGCCTCGGGCCCACCCGTCGGGCGGCGTTGGTGGAGACGTTCCCGACCGTGTCCGCACTGCGCGCCGCGAGCGCGGACGAGCTGTGCGCCGTGCCGGGGATCGGTCCGGGGGTCGCCGCCGCGATCCGGGCGACTCTCGGTGGTGCCGAGCCCGCGGACGCGGCCGCCGCCGACGTGGGAGACTCGGGCGGGCAGCCCGACCGGGGACAGACCGACCCGGGACTGACCGATGACACGAGGTGAGACGATGGACGCAGGTGACGACGACGGCCACGCCGCGCGGGGGCGCGAGCTCCTCCTGATCAGCGGCATGTCCGGGGCGGGCAAGGGGACCGCGTCCAAGGTCCTCGAGGAATTCGGCTGGTATGTCGTCGACAACCTCCCGTTGACCTTCGTTGGCGACCTGCTCGCCCGGTTCGAGGAGTCCGACGACGAGCCCCTCCGCCTGGCGATCGTCGCCGACACCCGCAGCCTCGGGTTCGACGAACACCTCGGCGACCTCCTCGACCTGTTCGATCGGCGCCCGCAGGCTCGGATCCTGTTCCTCGAGGCCTCGGACGAGGCGCTGGTCAGCAGGTTCAACAACGTCCGTCGCTCCCATCCGCTGCAGTCGGGTGGCGGCCTGATCGACGGCATCACCCGGGAGCGCAGGATCCTCGAGGGGCTGCGGGGGCGTGCCGACGTCGTCGTGGACACCTCGGCGCTCAGTGTCCACGACCTCCGCCACCGGCTGGAGACCCCCTTCGGTGACCTCGGGTTCGACTTCCACCTCACCGTCGAGTCGTTCGGGTTCAAGTACGGCGTCCCCGTGGACGTCGACATGCTGATGGACATGCGGTTCCTGCCCAACCCGCACTGGATCCCCGAGCTCCAGCCGCACACGGGGCGCGACAAGCCCGTCCAGGACTACGTCCTCGCCGACGAATCCATCGAGGAGTACCTGCGCGCGGCGGTGTCCATGATCCGCCTGGCCATGACCGGCTACCGGCGCGAGGGCAAGCGCTACATGACGATCGCGGTCGGCTGCACCGGGGGCAAGCACCGGAGCGTGGCCATCTCCGAGTCGCTCGCCGGCAGACTGTCCGGCCTCGACTCGGTCGAGGTCCACGTACGCCACCGCGACCTCGGGCGGGAATGAGGCCGGCCATGACACACGACAGCGGTATCCCGTCCCTCGTCGCCCTCGGCGGCGGCCACGGCCTGTCGGCGACCCTCCGGGCCGCACGCCTCGTCGCCGACCACGTCACCGCGGTGGTGACGGTCGCCGACGACGGCGGCTCCTCGGGGCGACTGCGGCGCGAGCTGGGCATCCTCCCACCGGGCGACCTACGGATGGCCCTGTGCGCCCTCGCCGCCGAAGACGACGAGAAGGCGCTGCTCACCCGACTCTTCCAGCACCGCTACGGCGGCACCGGGGCGCTGGCCGGACACGCGGTGGGCAACCTCGTCTTCGCCGGCCTGTGGGAGCTGCTCGGAGACCCGGTCGACGCACTCGACGCGGTCGGGTCGATCCTCGGTGTCACCGGCCGTGTCCTGCCGATGTCCCCGGTCGCCCTCGACATCGCCGCAGAGGTCGTCGGTCTGGAAGCGGACCCCCGCGTCGTGCGGACCATCATCGGACAGGTCGCCGTCGCGACCACACCGGGCAGCGTTCGCCGGGTCACCCTCATCCCGGCCGCTCCGCCCGCCGCGGAGGGCGTGGTGGAGGCGATCACCGGAGCCGACCTCGTGGTCCTCGGACCCGGATCGTGGTTCACCAGCGTGATCCCCAACGTGCTCGTGCCCGAGATCGCGACCGCGCTCAAGAGGACGGCCGCGACCAAGGCCCTCGTGCTCAACCTCGCACCCCAGCCGGGGGAGACCGCCGGGTTCTCCGCCGAGCAACACCTCCACGTGTTGCGTCAACACGCTCCCGAGGTCGACATCGACGTCCTGCTCGTGGACCCGAGGATGCCGCTGAGCGCCACCGAACGCGAGCATCTCGAACGGGCCGCGGCGGGACTGGGGGCACGCGTGATGACCGCGGAGATAGCGAAGACCGCCGAAGATGGGACGATGAGGCCTGTCCACGACCCCGCACTGCTGGCCTCGGCGCTCGCCGACTCGGTGCGATGAGGGCCGGGTCGATGAGCCGAGAACGAAGGAGCAGGGCGTGTCGCTGACCGCACAGGTCAAGTCCGAACTGGTGAGGGTCCCCGTGGGGAACTCCGAGACCAGGAGGGCCGAGGTGTCCGCCCTGCTGAGGTTCGCCGGCACCCTCCAGGTCCTGTCCAACCGACTCGTGATCGAAGCGGAGGTGGACTCCGGCGAGATCGCGGACCGTCTCGCCGGCGAACTCGACGCCCTGTTCTCCGTCCCCTGTGAGATCCACCCGATCGGGGGTTCGGGCGGACGTCCCGCCCGCAAGTTCGTCCTGCGGGTCATCGACCGGGGTGCGGACCTGGCCCGTCAGCTCGGGCTGGTCGACAACGCCGGCCGGACGGTCCGAGGACTGCCGGCCGCGGTCGTCGGCGGCTCGGTCGCCGCCTCCGAGGCGGCGTGGCGGGGCGCGTTCCTCGCCCACGGTTCGCTCACCAAGCCCGG